>CAIJTV010000058.1:0-8897 GCA_903823635.1 uncultured Planctomycetaceae bacterium | reverse complement strand
GGGTTGCCGATTGAAACGGTGATTCTCCGGATCGCCACAGGACGAACAACATTGTGTCTTTCCAGTCAGGTCGGCTGTGCAGCGGCTTGCGAATTCTGTGCAACGGGGCATATGGGCATCGCTCAGAATCTTTCTGCGGCGGAGATACTGGATCAAGTCGTGCAGGCCGGGCAACTTCTTTACCTGGAACAACGACAACTGCATAACATTGTGTTGATGGGAATGGGAGAGCCATTTCACAATCAGCAGAATCTGTTCGAGGCGATCGAGTGCCTGACAGATACTCGTCAGTTTGCGCGTTCTCCAGGGAGCCTGCTGGTTTCGACGGTTGGCATCCCGGATGCCATGGTCCGATGTGCTCAGCGATTTCCTTCCGTCAACCTGGCACTCAGTCTGCACAGTGTGGATCAGGAAGTTCGGCAGTCCATTATTCCACTGGCACGAAAGTTTCAACTTCCGGAGATAAAACGAGCCATCACGGAGATTAACCGCCTGCAGAAGAGACCCGTGATGCTGGAATACCTGATGCTTAGAGGGATTAATGATTCTCCTGAACAGGCTCAGCAACTGGCCGCGTGGGTTCACGACATCAACGTCCACATCAATCTGATTCCATTCAACCCGATCGACGACGCGCCGCATCTGCAGGGAAGCTCGTCCGAAGTGATTCGGCAGTTCTCAGGCTCACTCAAGAATGCCGGACTCAAAGTCACGACCCGCTATTCGCTTGGCACTGATATCGCGGCAGCGTGCGGACAACTTGTGCGACAGGTCACTCGGCCACATGACAAAGCAACCTGACTCATGAGTCGACACAATGTGCCGTCAGTTCACAAAGAAGAGTGGCTGCCCGTGACTATCTATACCGAAATCACTGATCAGCTTTTGAGTCGACTCTTTCGTCAAATAGAGAAGAAACTTTTCAGCGGACTCCGCCTGAACATGAGGGTGCCGCGCCGGATCCACCAGCATGACGGCATATGGATTTAATAATTGTGGATCACCCTCTACCAGAATGGTCAGACTAAGTTCCTTCTTCAGCACCAGAAATGTTCCTCGGTCCGTGATTGTCCAACCTTGTTTCTCCTCAGCGACTCTCAGGGTCTGAGCCATCCCGCTGCCTGCTTTCAGGTAATTTGAAAAGGTCGGGTTGATCCCTGCCGCCTTCCAGAGTGCCTCTTCCTTTCGATGCGTACCGGAATCATCTCCGCGGGACACGAATGTCAGATTCTCGGCTGCAATTCGAGACAAGACTTCGCTGACCGTCGTCGGTGTATTTTCCCGCAAGGAACTGCTGACCGGACCGATCAACACAAAATCATTGTGAAAGACCGGTGTCCGCTGTTGGGAGAATCCGTCTTCGACAAATTCTTTTTCAGCATCAGGAGAATGCGTCAGGAGAACATCCACATCGCCGCTCCGACCCATCTCTATAGCCTGTCCCGAACCAACCACAACGACTTTAACATCAATGCCCGTCTGCTCCCGAAACCCTGGCAGAATTGCATTGAGTAGTCCGGTGTCTCGCGTGCTGGTCGTCGTCGCCAGAGTCAGCGTTGGGTGCTGGACTTCCGGAGATCGCGCCGGAGTTCTTCCTTCGCATCCGATCGAGAGTAAAACAAGACCGGCCCAGAGCACTCGTATAACATGTCGACTCATCAATACACCATTCTTCCGTTCACAAAATCCTGAGTCCGAGGATCAACCGGCCGATGAAAAAAATCATCTCGTGCGGAGATCTCCACAATCCGCCCCGCAAGAAGCAGAGCCACGCGGTCCGCCACACGTCGGGCCTGAAACATGTTATGAGTCGCCCAGATTAAAGTCGTTCGATGACGTTGTCGCATTTCTTCCAGAACCTGCTCAACCAATCCCACCAAAGCAGGATCCAGATTGGCCGTCGGCTCGTCCAGCAAAAGCACCGTCGGTCGCAGTGCGAGGGCTCGAGCGATCGCAACCAATTGTGTCTGGCCACCGGAGAGCGTCTGCGCAGACTTTGCAGCTAGTTTCTCAAGTCCCAGTCGATGTAATAGTTCGTTAATCCAGTCATCCGCCCTGAATCCTCGCAGTTGCAATCCGTATTCCACGTTGGCCCGAACGCTGCGTGACAACAGCAAGGGCCGCTGGGCAACCAGCGCGATCCGTCGAGAATCATCTATCGATGCAACTCCTTGAGACCAGCCATGCCCATCAAACTCAATTGAACCAGTCTGAAGTGAGATCAGGCCGGTCAGAACCTTCAAAAACGTTGTTTTGCCGGCACCGGCAGGGCCAACAAGACAAAGTGTTTGACCCGCCGAATGTTGCCAGTCATCGATTCGCAATGCGAATTCCGGGCTCAGTTCGCGACAGACGTTTAACAGATGATACAGCGGTCTACTAGTCATCGTGAGGTCTGTCTTCGGAGCTTTATGAACACCAGATTAATCGCCAACGCCAGAGCGAACAGGATGGCCCCCAGCGACAAAGCAATTGCGAATCGCCCACGTCCGGTTTCCAGCAGAATGGCGGTGGTGAGCACTCGCGTATGCCCTTCGATGTTTCCTCCGACCATCAGGACCGCTCCGACCTCCGACAGACTGCGTCCCAATGCTGTCATCGCGGCCAGCATCAATCCATTCCGTGATTCACCCAGCAGGGTCCATCGCAACTGCCACGGAGTTGCTCCCAGGCTTTGCAATTGAAATCTCAGTTCTTCCGGCACGGCTTCAACGGCCGTTAAAGTTATTCCGATCACAAACGGCAGATCAAGAATCACTTGAGCCAGAATCATGGCACGCGCGGTAAACAACCACTGCCATTCACCGAGCCAACCGGATCGAGAAAGCAGCAGATAGAGCAGCAGCCCAACAACCACCGGCGGCATCGCCATGCCTGAAAATACCAGTGCCTTGATTATTGATCGCCCCCGCATTCGGCTAAGTGCCAGGCAAACGCCCAGCGGCATGCCGAGAACACAGCTAATCAGCACAGCCATCAGCGAAACCGCTAACGACAGAATGACGATCGGCAGAATTTCCTGGAGAACGGATTCCATAAACTTTCAACACCATCGAACGGTAACGTTCGTCGTCGCCATTAGAAGACATGACAATCGCGATTCAAACCTGTTTTCTCGCACTTCGCGCACATGTGTCCGCGACGACTGGCTCAGGAGTGTATCATCCAGAAGATTGACGCGAAGTTCTTCACGGAGGATTTGTTTAGGATCCGTAAGCCCTAAGATTCAGTCGGGACAACCACAAGTCTCACGCGAAATCGCTTTGGGTGTGACAATGACCGGTGGGAGCGTTTTTGGCTGTTCCTGCTAACATTTGAACCCATTAATGTTCTGTCACCAGGAAGAAGTTTCAGCATATCGCTCCACCCAGGGCTTACCTGCCGCTGATTGAGATTGGAAAAGTAGCATGTCCCCTTTAGAGCTGGATGAATGGCTGAGCCGGCCAACAGATCGAACGATTGAGGCTCTGCGGCAGCTTGATGGCGATCTGATCGTGTTGGGAGTTGGCGGGAAAATGGGGCCAACGCTGGCGCGGATGGCACGACGAGCGTTACCGGCCGATCGCAGGGTGTTTGCGGTTTCGAGGTACTCGTCCAGCAGTGCCCGCGTAGACCTTGAAGCCCACGGCGTGCAGACGATCTCCTGCGATCTGCTGAATCGTGAGGCCATCGCAAACTTACCGGATGCGGCCAATGTGGTCTATATGGCGGGGCACAAGTTCGGGACCAGCGATGCTCCGGAATTGACATGGATGATGAACAGCGTGCTTCCGGCGATCGTCGCTGAACGTTATGCACGGGCACGCACCGTCGTGTTCTCCACGGGCTGCGTTTACGCATTGACGTCGACGGCCAGTGGCGGATCGAAGGAAGACGATGTGTTGGCACCGCCGGGCGAGTATGCTTATTCATGTATCGCACGCGAAAGAGTCTTCACGCACTTTGCTAAATCCTGCGGGACTCCGACTTTGATGTTTCGTCTGAACTATGCCATCGATCTGCGGTACGGAGTGCTCTACGATGTTGCGTCAAAAGTCTGGCAGGGCAAACCGGTCGATGTCACGATGGGGCATGTCAACGTGATCTGGCAGGGCGACGCCAATGCGCGAGCATTGGAGAGCCTGGCTCTTGCACAGTGTCCACCAATGATCCTGAACGTGACCGGCCGCGAATGTATCTCCGTTCGCTGGCTGGCTAAGCAGTTTGGTCGCCTGCTCGAAAGAACTCCGATCCTTACAGGCCAGGAAGCTGAACTTGCCTGGCTCAACAACGCCAGTCAATCTTTTGAGCGACTGGGGGATGTTACCGTTTCGCTGCAAGAGATGATGACCGCCACCGCAGACTGGGTCAGAAACGGCGGCGTATCGCTTGGCAAACCAACTCATTTTGAGTCTCACGATGGCAAATTTTGATTTTCGTTCGGCTTTGCAGAAAGGCCTTGTCATTCCCGCGCATCCGTTGGCGGTGACGGAGAACCGTCGCCTGGATGAACGACATCAGCGGGCCTTGTCGAGGTACTATCTGGCGGCCGGAGTTGGCGGACTGGCTGTCGGAGTTCACACGACTCAGTTCGCAATTCGGGATCCTCAGTTCGGTTTGTTCGAGGATGTGCTGATTCTGGCCGCTGAAGAGATGGACCGAGCGATCAATCCTGTCGTACGCATTGGTGGAATCTGTGGGAAGACCACTCAGGCCGTGCAGGAAGCGGAAACACTTTCGCGGCTGAGATATCATTGCGGTCTGCTCAGCCTCGCCGCGTTACCTCAGGCGACTGAAGATGAGTTGATCTCGCATGTGAAGTCGGTTGGCAGTGTCATTCCAATCGTCGGCTTTTATTTGCAGACGGCTGTCGGAGGGCGAGTACTCCCGTATTCCTTCTGGCGTCGCTTCGTTGAGATAGAAGCCGTTGTGGCCATCAAGATCGCGGCCTTCAATCGCTATCAGACTTTGGATGTCATCCGCGCTGTCGCGGAATCAGGCCGAGATGACATCGCACTCTACACTGGCAACGACGACAACATTGTCGCCGATCTGATTACGCCGTGGAGGCTGGGAGTGCGACAACTCCGCTTCACCGGCGGACTCTTGGGGCATTGGTCTGTCTGGACAAAGTCAGCGGTCGAATTATTGCAGCGTTGTCAAACTGAAACTGCGTCGCCCGAACTTCTGCAATTGGGAGTTGAAGTGACCGACTGCAATGCGGCCTTCTTCGACGCCGCCAATAATTTTCACGGCTGCATCGCAGGTATCCACGAAGTGCTGCGTCGCCAGGGTTTGCTGCAGGGCATCTGGTGCCTTGATGAAAGCGAAGGATTAAGTCGCGGACAGGCTCAGGAGATTGAACGCGTCTATCGAACCTATCCACATCTGAACGATGACCAATTCGTCGCGGAACATCTTGATGCGTGGCTTCGATAGCTCTGCTTCGACAGCCCACGGCCTGAAAAATCCCCGGAGCGTGCAGAAACCCCGAATCACGGATTCGCACAATGTGAGCGTCGAGGTGCACAGGCCTCCGGTGGCCACGCATGCGACTCGCCGAAACAGGAGGGATCAGAAAGTTATCTGAGATAATTCTTTTGCTTTAGTTCCGTCCGTGCAGAAGGTGCTATGGGTGAATGAAAAACAACCGAAGCGAACGGTCTGCTTCTGACTATGAGATCAGAAAAACCTCCCAGAGCAACAAGCACTCCATTTCAATTCTGTCTCCTTTTACGGCAATCAGGCTGTTTTCTACGCAAAACCCGCGGCGTAATCCTTGCCACATCCATCTTGACAGGGGCCGGGATTGTGGGACACTAGAGTGATGCTGAACCTTTACATAATCCTGACCGGCTTAGTGCTCGTCGTCCCACCGGGATTGTGTCACCACTGCGCAAAATCTACCGAAGATTTCGCGCATGCCTGGTATGCGTCTAGTTCGGAAGAACTGTTGACCGCCAGCGAAGGGGAAGTGGAAGAGCCCGAGTTATTCTTTCACGGGGTTGCATTGTTTGAGCACCGCGCCCAGCCGGACGGCCATCTGCCTCTGAACTGGAGCTACAAGGTTCACTTTGCGGCCGTTGATCCGCAGGGCTGTCGACCGCCTCCAGCTTGCTGAACTTTCTACTGTTTAATCGTTGTCATGGAAGCCAACTCCAGGCAATTTCGTGACATGTGCTTCTCTGCGCTCGTCAACGATGAGTCAGTTCCTGACTCCTGATTGTTGCGAAGAGATGTTCGCTTCTGCCTGGACAACTACGGCATGAGCCTTGCTGATTAAAACTTGCCTGCGCGGCTGAGAGATTTCCAGCGCGCCGCACAAATTCAGAGTTCGACTTTCCCGGAAAGGGAGCCCGTGTCGACAGTTGCCGCCGCTGATGTCCCGGTCAATGAGACTCCGCCTGAGTTGGTGTGTATTCGCGAAGAGCTTCTCGCTATCGCCGAATTGTTGCCTTTGCAGGGACCAATTACGGCGTTCGCGTTTCTGAATCCTTTGCAGGGAATGGAAGACCAACCATTCGTTGAAGCCCTGCGACAGGTCTCTCAGATTTACGGTTGCGAGCCATTTCTGTCCGAAAATCGCTATCGTCAGAAGATGGCGCGAGGCCGAATCACGGTCGACGATCTGCGCGAGATACTGCGAGAGGAGAATCCCGGGGAGGCAGATGTTCGCATCGGCGGAATCGTCGGGCTGATTGATCTGCGTTTGAGTATGTTGCAACACTCGGTAACACCGGGCAATCAGAACGAACTGCGTTGGACGATCGCCGAATCAGACGCGTTGCGACGTTTCAGGACGGAGATGACTCACGAAGTGCGTGACCGTCTGCTGGAACAGACTCAGCACTGGATTATGCGTGACTTGAGATCACCGGGTGAGCCGAGTCCGACAACCGATCATCCGGAAATCTCCCGGATCGTTCAGGACGTTGTTTCAAAGTTTGTTCGAAGCAACATCGAACGATGGTCGGACGAAACGTGGGAGCAGGTTTCGCTCGACTTACTCTGGAAGATTATTCAACAGCGAATCACAACCACGCCAGCTCCTCGCAGAACCATGCACCGGGAAGTCCGGCATCGTGACCTGCTGCTGGATGCAATTCGAGAAGACACCGACATCCTTGTGCATGAAGTTCTGATCCGTTTCTGCGCTGCCTATCTGGATCAGGGATATGCGGAGTGGCGACTTCCGGATCGCGACGCCGGATTCCTTGCCTCATTCTGCGCGCTGTTTCAATCGGGTGGTTTTGGACACCGACGCTGGATGCGACCGTTGGCTGCAGAGCTGAAAAAGTTGCAGGCGGGCCGTATATCGCCGCTGCAGTGTATTGCGGATTCGCTTCGGCAGCTTGGAGTTGAAGACAGTGAACGTCATGAGTATCTCAGGAACACTCTCCTGGCCCTGCGTGGCTGGGCCGGAATGATCTGGCAGACGGAGATAAGACCGGACCGGGTTTATCGTTATTCACCTCCGGGGACACTGATCGAATTCGTTGCCATCAGACTTCTGTTGGACCGTCTGGCGGCAGCCAGTGTTTCACGAGAAGTCATGGACTTTCGCAGGCCATTGAACGAACTCCGCACGTCGTTGCGAGCCTCTCTGCATGCGGCAAATGGTAGCTCGACAGACGATCAAAGAGCCTACTTAATTCTTCAACTGGCTCAGATCCATGGTTGGTCACCGCAAACTCTTGCGGAATTGTCGGAGACTGCCTGGACTGGACTGATCACAGAAGTGGATCGCTTCTCCAGCTTTGAACGTCGTCGGGTTTTCCATTTTGCATTTGAACGTCAACTGGTTCATCGAGCCCTTGATGCGGTTTCAATCCGAGTTGCCAAGCCGCCAACAAAGCCCAAGACGCCTCAACTGCAGATCGTGACCTGTATTGATGCTCGCGAAGAATCTTTTCGGCGTCATCTGGAAGAAGTGGCCCCGGACGTTGAAACCTTTGGCAACGCAGGATTTTTCTGCGTACCCATGTACTATCGCGGCGCGGCGGAAGCACACTTCACGGCGCTTTGTCCGATCGTGGTGATGCCGAAGAACTGGATCGTGGAAGATGTTGTTTATGCTCTGGAAGATTCACATCGTCAGCGAGCGACCGCGCGACGTCTGCTGGGGACGGCTTCTCACCAATTCGATACGGGTACTCGCAGTTCACTGCGAGGGGCTGTTTTGACGGCGTTGCTGGGCCCCCTGGCCACCGTTCCTTTGCTGGGACGAATTCTGTTTCCTCGATTCGCGGCCAAAATGCACCGAACGGCTCGACGCTTCGTCGCACCACCCGCGGTCACTCGACTACGTTTGGAGCGAGCGGAAGGAGCTCCGGCCGGTCCGGATGACGAGGGAATCGGTTTCACACTTTCAGAAATGGTCAACATTTCAGAACGATCTCTGCGAGACATCGGGCTGATCTCCAATTTTGCTCGACTGGTTATGTTTCTGGGTCATGGTTCCAACTGCCTCAATAATCCTCACGAGTCGGCCTATCACTGCGGTGCCTGTTCCGGCAGCGCGGGAGGCGCGAATGCGCGAGCGCTGGCGGCGATGCTGAATGATGTGCGCGTGCGTCGACAATTGAAGGAACGAGGACTGGAGATCCCGGAAGAGACTTACTTCATCGGCGGTTTGCACAACACGGGCTCGGAAGAGATCACTTTCTTCGACCTCGAACTGCTGCCAACATCTCATGTCCGATCATTGCGACTGGCGCGAGATTTGTTCAGCCGGGTTGCCGAACGGAATGCTCATGAGCGATGTCGACGCTTTGAATCGGCACCACTGGATCTGACGGCTTCTGAAGCGTTGTTGCATGTTCAGGAACGAACAGAAGATCTTGCACAAACTCGGCCGGAGTACGGAAACAGCACGAACGCCATGTGTTTTGTTGGCCGTCGCAGTCGGATTCGAGGAT
>CAIJTV010000057.1:0-7164 GCA_903823635.1 uncultured Planctomycetaceae bacterium | reverse complement strand
CCGTGCGGCATGGGATGACGGCTGGCGAACTGGCACTGATGTTTAAAAAGGAAATGAACGTTGATGTGGACCTGCAGATTGTTCAGGTCGAAGGCTGGAGTCGAAATCAATTGTTCGATAAGACCGGGCTGACCTGGACAAACCCCTCGCCGAATATGCGTTGCCTGAATCAGGCCGTATTGTATCCCGGTGTCGGGCTGCTGGAGATGACGAACGTTTCTGTGGGACGCGGTACCGATACGCCATTTGAGGTGATCGGTGCTCCGTGGGTTCGTGAGCGAGAGTTGGCGGCTCATTTGAATGCAGCGGGGCTTCCAGGAGTGCGATTTGTGCCGATGCGGTTTACTCCGGACTCTTCCAAATTCCCTAACGAATCCTGTGGCGGTGTGAAGATCGTGATTACCGATCGAGCCACGTTGAATCCTCTGAAAGTTGGCATTCAATTGATGTGCAGCCTGCGGGCGTTGTTTCCGGACGACTGGCAGACCAAGAATCTGAACCGGCTTCTCAGTAGTAAAGCGGTGACCGAAGCGATCATTGCCGGGAAATCAGCGACAGAGATTGAAGCGTTATGGCAAGAACCGCTTAACTCGTTTATGACACGTCGCAGTTCGTTCCTGATTTATCAGTAAGGGCCGATCCTGTTCACAGTATTCTGTGTACTGTCGGTGCGTTCATCGGAATGTGTATCCGGTTTGGCGTTAATCTTTGCACGGTGTGAATTGAGGCCGCGAGTTCGCGGGATGTTTTATCGTAGATTGCCTCAGTTCTGACCGCGTACAGAATAATCGCCGTGAAGCCAGACGCCACGATGGTTGCGGAAGGTTTCATGCGTCCATACATCCTGATGCTTTGGGGAGCCTTTGCATTTGCGTGCATGGGGGCCTTCACGCATGCCGCCAAAGATTATTGCGACTGGCAGGTGATCGCGTATGCTCGTGCCGCAGTTGCTTTGCTGATCGCGGGCCAGGTGGCGTTTCGCGACAAGTCACCGCTGGTCTTTCTGCGACCGTGGACCATCTGGGTTCGCAGCATCGCGGGCAGTATGAGCATCATGTGCAACTTCTACGCGTTATCTCGACTTCCAATTGCAGACGCATTGACGCTGACGAACATGTTTCCCATTTGGATCGCCGTGCTTTCGTGGCCGGTGCTGGGGCGATTTCCGGAGCGTGAAGTCTGGCTGAGCGTGCTGCTGGCGATGACCGGCGTCTTCGTGATGCAGCAGCCCTATCTGGCGTCAGGGAACCTGGGAACTCTGGCGGCCGTCTCGGGATCATTCACCAGCGCAGTCGCTTTGATTGGACTTCATCGACTAAAAGGTATTGCCGCAAACGCCATCGTGTTTCACTTCTCGGCCGTGTCGATTGTGATTCTGACTTTTGTGCTCGTGGTTTTTCCGGCGACTGAACATTCCCTTGAACAACTAAGAATGCCGTGGCCTGGTCCAGGGTTACTCTTGGGAGTCGGACTTGCCGCAACGGCAGGTCAACTGTTGTTGACTCGAGCGTTTTCTGGTGGTGCTCCAGCGCGAGTTTCTGTGATCGGATTGACTCAGATCGGCTTCGCGATGGTCTTTGATGTTCTTTTATGGGGCCGAGCCGTCACGCTGCATTCGCTGATCGGAATTCTGATGATCGTCGGCCCGTCGATCTGGCTGATGACTCGACCAGCCCCCGAAGCCCCTTAAGAACGGTCCCAAAACTACTTCCGGCTTGATCAAACTGGAGACTAGACCGGTGCGGCTGCGTTCGCTTCAGCGGATTTGTCACGCCCTACAGAAACCGTTCGCATTTGTAGGGTTTGACAGTTCGCCCTGGCAAACGCGGGCCCACCATTCACGGATATTATTTCGGAATCCCGTCCTGAAAATCCGATCGTATCGTCGCCATGCGATGTACAGGCCCAAGCCTCGACTTTATTGATTACTTGGAAGGTGCCTCAGTGGCGTCTTCGGGAGCCGGATCTTCCAGACGCACAAACAACCAGTTCTCGACCTTCTCAGCTCCGAAGTGAACCAATACCGGAGCTTGTTCCTGCGTGAGATTGTAAAGGCCCGTTTCAGCAACCAGGTTTTCGCTTTCTGTGATTCGCATCGCAACACGCTGTGTGTCTTTGTCGACCTTTCCCTGGACGCTTTGGGTCAGCTCGGTCTCTGTGTTGTACAAGGTCCCGCTGACGACACCGTCTTTGTTCACCGCCAACTGAATAATCCGATTTGGCTCGACGTCTTTCTCGCCGGAAGAAACGGTGAATGTCCCGAGCGCCATCCATTCGGCCTTCTTCGCGACCTCTTCATCCTGCGGTGGAGCCACTGTCGCCAGATCCGCCGCGCTTTGAGCAAACTCAGTTGTTGATGCGACCTTCTCACCGTTGATGTAGACGGAGTTGTCGTTGTAGACCACGTTACCACCCTGGCCGTAGTCGTAATAGACCGGCTGAGCCCAGACCTGTGGCGGAGCGGACCAGGTAAACCAGTTCACGCAGGCCGCATAAGTCGGAACGGTCCACCAGTATTTCCACGGACGAGTGGTGAACCCATATCCGTAATGCCAACCGCACCAGCTGTGAGGATGGCCGTACCACCAGTCACCGCGAAAGCAGCCCGGATTGTTATAGTGCCAATGGTAAGAGCTATGAACCCCAGCGCCCCAGCCAGCCCAATACGCAGCCCGATTGGGATGCACGTTTTGCCAATTGTTGAGTCCGCCGATTTGGTTCTGCCATCGATTATTGATGTTCGTCACCTGGTTGCGATCAATGTTGGCCCATGTCGGCCGATTACTGATCGCGACGTTGTTGCCCATGTTGATCTGACCAATGTTGATCGGCTGGTTATTCGCCACCCCGACACTCGGGAACGATGGGCGAGTTGAGATGCCCGGCCGGTTGTCAATGCCGGGCCGATTATCAATGCCCGGACGATTATCGATGCCCGGACGATTGCTCAGCCCTGGCCCAACATTGCCGGGCAGTGTTTCCGGCCTGAGTGGTTTTCCCATTCCCAGAAAGTCGCCCACATCTCCCGGAGTTGGGCGAGCGGAAATATTTGGTGGCACATTGAGATTTGGGCGATTGTTCACATTGCCTGGCAGAGTCGTCGCGGGACGCTGGAGATCAGGACGGTTCGGCAGTTTGTTGCTCGGACGATTCTCAGCTCCGCCGCCCAGATTCGGAATACTTGGACGAGTCGTGGGCCGATCGATCTGCCCCGGAAGCTTGTTCGCTCCGCCTAATTCGCCATTGCCCGGCAGAGAAGGCCGCGTTGACGGCATGTTCGGTGCGGAAGGCCGCGTTGTGGGCCTATTCGGTGTGGCCGGCCGGGTGGACGGCATGTCCGGAGTCGCCGGTCGCGTTGAAGGCTTGAGTCCTCCTGTCGGACGATCGACGGAAGGCATTGCTGGCTTCGTCGACGGACGATTGATATTTGGCGAACTCATGTTGGGACGAGTTGTTGGTGCAGGTCGGCTGCTTCCCATGTTCGGCACGCTGGGATGCGGAGCTGGGCGAGACATCCCACCGCCGCCACCGCCGCCGCCGCCACCTCCCATTGATCGCCCGCCTCCACCGCCACCGCCGCCGCGGAGACCGTAGGCCAATGCCGGATCGGAAGCCACCGTCACGACAAGCATCATCAGCACTGTTACGCTAAGTTTGCTGCGAAACATCTTGAAATGACTCCGGCGAATTACTTGTTTGCGGATGGGGAAACTTCGACCGAAGAAACAACACGGTTGATCGTGGCCGCGGCAGAGGCCGGCTGGGGCTCGCCGTTGATTTCGTGCCCGATCAATTGCAGGGTAAATGAGTTCTCATCAACCTGCTCCAGTACATAAGTTCCTGATGAAACATCACCATTCGCACTGGTCTGAGATGATTTTGCCATCCAGCTGTTTTCGTTCTTCGACCAGCTCGATGAGCCAAACGAACCGTCTGAGTTAAACGTCCATGAACGAATCTGCAGGAGGTTTGCGTCCCAGCCAATGACCTGAGTTCCTTCCAGCACGTTTCCGTCTGCTGATTCCGCGACGAATGAACGCAACAGGAATGCTCGATTGGCAGACCAGCGAAACGTCGTGCGAACTTTTACGTCGCCGGATTCATCAGTCCATTCACCGATCAGCCATTCCAGTTGCTGCAGAGCATCCGCCGGAGTTGCTGGAATGGGTGCCGTAGTTTCTTCGATAGAGTCAAACAGCCACTTCTCGCCGGACCGGGTCATGATTGCGGAGAAAACCGATTCCACTGGAACACCGTCGCCGCCAATGACAGTCGTTTGTCCTTCAACCTGAGCAACGTCAGCAGTCACCATTTTGGCTCGAGTCATGCTGGCACTTAGCTTGATGCCCGGCTGAGCCGTGAAGACCTTTGTAAAATCTGCCTGAATCGCGGCTCGGCCTTCGGTTCGTTCGCCGGTTTCGCGATCAGTGTGAGTCGCGGTTTCTGTCCAGCAAGCAGCAAGTTTCTCTGCATTCTTTTCATTGAAAGCTGCGACAAATTCATTTAGCGAATTGCCGATCTGAACTTCGTCGGCAGCGACCACGTTCGCCGCAAGCCATACTGTGGACAATGTCGCCAAGACAAACATTGCATTAAGAAGACGACTCATAATTGTTGATCCCCTGAAGCACGGTCAGGCGCTGAAGTAGTCCCAATTCCCAAACGATCTCGGCCTCTCAGGCGGGAGATCTCGATATCCGCAATCTATCTGCAAGATCGCCGAATTTCGCCGGTCAACGAGTTGAAAATTCAGAAAACGACAGAGTGCGGGCAAACTCCCTTTGGCTTAGGCCAATGCTGTTTTCTGAGTGACTTCACGAAATCTTAACATTCAGTATCAGACTGAGATTTTGTTGAGCCTTGAACACGGGGAGAGCCCTTGGCTTCAAGCCGATCCGTGGCATGAACCACACTTGTTTTGCGCAGACATTTACCCTGCACTTCGGCACTCGCTGACTCCCGCGGTTCAATTTCCAACCGAACGCGGCGGACTCAAAGTCCATTTTCAGCCAAACGTTCATTTTGATTCATGATGATTCTCAGTCAAATGGCACAAGGACAGCCAATGGCCGCTCATTTTTTCAAGAATATTCGTCGATCCGCTGGGGCTCTTTTCGTAATGGCCTGTGCCGCGATGGAAACGTCAGGCAGCGACAAACAGTCGATCGAATTGCTGGGAACAGCATCGATCCCGGGTGATGCTGTCGATCTTTCCGGCGACTCCGCTTTGCTGCAAAACGGTGAACCGCGAAATCGGCTCGGCGGTTTTTCAGCTCTTGAATATTCCGGCGAAGGGATGCTGTTTGCCAGCATGTCCGATCGTGGGCCGGACGATGGAGCTGTCGACTACCATTGCCGTGTTCAATTGCTCGAACTGGAGATCTCCGGAGCTCCCGAATCTTCAGTCAACGCTGCCGTTCGTCGCACGATCATTTTTACAGATTCTGACGGGCGTCGTTTCAGTGGTTCGTCGACTGCGATTCAGGCCACAACGAAAACGGGACATCGACTGGACCCCGAAGGCTTTCGCTTCGGCTCGGATGGGTCTATGTTCGTTTCCGATGAGTATGGTCCGCATGTGATTCAGTTCTCTGCCGACGGCAGCGAGCAAAAACGATTTCAGTTGCCAGCACATTTTATTGTCGCAAATCCACACGCCGACAAGAAAAAAGAAAACAGCCTGAACCAAACGGGGCGAGCTTCCAATCGAGGGCTTGAGGGGTTGGCCATATCACAAGACGGACGACATCTTGTCGCAGTGATGCAGGGGCCGTTGTTGCAGGACGGAACACGGACCGACTCGGGCATCGTTGTCGGGCGCAATTGTCGCTTGATTCAACTGGAGCTTGCGACCGGAAAAACCAAAGAGTTTGTCTACCAACTGGAGAGTCCCGATAACGGCAACAGTGAGATCGTCGCGTGTGGACCAAACCAGTATCTGGTGCTCGAACGAGACAGTGAGTCCGGCAAGTCAGCTCAATATCGCAAGCTGATTCAGATTGATCTCAGCCATGCAACAGATGTATCCAACATGGATCAGTTGCCATCCGGCGATCTGCCGTCTGACATTGTTCCCGTTAAGCGAAGTGTTTATCTGGACTTTCTTGCACCGCAATGGAATCTGGCTGGTGCCGCGATGCCGGAAAAGATCGAAGGTCTGACATTCGGGCCCACTTTGGCGGACGGTCGAAAGACACTTCTGGTTGGCACGGATAACGATTTTGAATCAAAAGCCGCGTCATTAATCTGGGTCTTCGCGGTTAAAAACTGATCCGCGAGGAGTGACGCCAAGTATAAAAAAAGATCTCGCGACGCATCTGCATGCGTCCGAGATCTCTGGTGTTGTCGTTGCTGCCGCGCATCTTTGCAAATGCCGTGCAGGACTCGCGAAGTCAGAAGCTACTTTCTCGATTCTGAGGCTTCATCCTTCTTTGGCTTCTTTTCGCCGTCAGCTTTCTTCACAGCGAAAGACTTCGTAAACACTGCGTCGCCGAAGATTTTTGTTAGCTGATCATCCTGGGAGGCCGACTCGAGAGAGCCTTTGCATTTTTCGCAACAAAACCCAACTTTAACGCCGGAGACTTTGATCGTCTGCTCTTTGCTGACCTTGCTTCCGGAGACGGGGCACTTTGTCTGGCGGAACTGCTTTGTCTGAACCAACTGCAGGTTGGCCTTGGCCGAGTACTTTGCTGGTTCTGCATCAAACGCAGCTTTGCATTTCTCGCAGCAGAAGTAGGTTTCTTTATCGCGATACTTTGACGAGTTCTCCTTCTTCGCATCACTGCCAGAGACTGGACAAGTCGCTTTAAACGCGGCTTCGCCCTTCTCTTTGGCCTCTGCGCCTTCAACCTTTGCAGGCTTGTCAGTCGCATCTTTCTTCTCATCGTTTGCGTTGACAAACGGTACAGAAGCAACCACACCCAACAAAATAGCCAACCAGCTCATTCGAGATTTCATCAATACATGCTCCATTTTCGTAGTTAAAAGGGTCATCGCTCGCCGTCCATCGATTGTCTCTATCAACGCCTGAAGTTTCTGTCCCCAGCTTATTGTTCGTACGGCTGGCGGCATTGGACTCTCTGAGCCGCAATGCTGTCAAGTGCGTCCCGCACATCCAGGACAGCCGGGACCTACAAAATTCGCGACTACACCCTTGTCTCACGG
>CAIJTV010000056.1:0-2107 GCA_903823635.1 uncultured Planctomycetaceae bacterium | reverse complement strand
TTCGAACAGATTCATCGAATCCTCATTCCCATGAAGTGACTTTGACCATCGAGCACTTTCCGTTGTGACATTGCTTCACGTACCTTGTCACGAGTCGTTTTGGAGTTGATTCAGAACGGCTGGTGTTGCTGGCCAGTTCCTTACCGAGTCGGAAGGCATTGACGTGATCAGCCACCGCCTGACCGGTGTGGTAGCCTTTCAGGATCGATCGAGTGATCAGTTCGCCATTCTTTGTGACTGCGAAGACCGGCAGTGAGGTGATGTCTTCGCCGAACTTAGATTTGAAGTCCCTGAAGTTGATCATCCGCGCGTCGGCATCGGGATCATCTCCGAACGTCCAGCCAGCTGCCTCGAGACTGGGGCGTTGATTCCTGCTCCATCGCTCGCACAAGGTGCAGTGGAATCGATCTGACTGGGTCGAGTCCTGTGGGTCACCAGTGACGCAGAGCAGCTGAAAGACGTCAGGTTTTCCTTCCGGCGGATCATGTTCGCCAACGTTGTTGCCGCACTTCGTGGAGCACTTGCATGGTTTTCCCGAGGCGATGCACTCACACGGGCCGAGACCGTCGCCAGATCTTCCGGTACCTCCACAGGCACAGTCGGTAGCCGGGTCGTCCTGATCTTTGTCTGACTCAAGAACAGTCAGGTAGGTCAGTTTCGCACGCGCCAACTCAATCTCTGCATCCGACAACTGCGGATCGTTGATCGCCAGTTGTCCAGACTGGGAACAGCCGGCGACAAAAGCCAAAACGAGCATCCAGTACTTCATCACCATACTCCTCGAGAAGACAACGCGTGACAGATCAGTCCAGTGCATCACGCCAATCGATGGCGGTCGTAAGGGTTTTCGAGAGTCAATTGATCAGCCCGGAAAGACTTCACGGTGTTTTCGAACGCCTCTCGCCCCTGCTTGCCAGCCATCGCAACGCCACTCTTGCCGGCCGCGATGAACGGTTCGATCTGGGCCATGAAGTTTCTGGCGGCTGGGCAGCTATCGGTTTGCCAGGTTGGCCAGAGTTCGGTCTGGAAACGGTAAAGGAACTGGCGAACCAGTGCCGGATCTCCCTGAACCTGGGCCGTGTAGCTGAGCAGCCGCACCGTGATATGGTTTGGTGGTTCCGGAGTTGCGGACTTCATGAGAGCCCCCAGCCCAGTCAGAGCCATGAGACCACCGACGAACGTACGTCTTTTCATCCCCGCTCCTTCAGCCGAATTTGCCCCAGTCAATCGTGCCGGGGAAGCCATCGAAATTGCTGGCCACGAGACATTCTGTGGCTGGCCGTTTCAGGTGACGTTTGATGAAGTCATCGAGCGTCACGCACAAGAATCCTTCCGGCCACGGTTCGCCGGTGTCAGGATCGAGCACCTTGCCATGAACGTCACCCCATTGATTCGGGATGGCTACCCACGGCGTTCTCCCCTCCTCGCTGTATCCAGCGATACTCATTTGATGCTGCCAGATGCCGGATGGTCTGTGGAAGCCATCGCGGCCTGGATTCATCGTGTAGCCGCAATCACTGGCGATCGTGATCCCGAAGCGATGGAAGAGAGCATCCCGAACTTGTTCCCAGGCCGTGACTGGCGACCATGATTTGATCAGCCGGTCGTCCCCGTGATCGAGATAATCACGGAACGACTGGCCTTCGATCTTCCGGTCATTCCCCCACGCCCGGGTGAGTTGCTTCGTGTAGGCGGGCAGATTCGGAATCTCATCGGGGCTGATGAATCCATAGCGGGCGGCACTTTCCATGACCCACGATCCGAGACTTCCTGCTCCGGATCCCAGCTGGTTCTTCCCGATCAAAATGCGACTGGTGGCGTAGTTAAACGTGGAGTAGATGTCCCGGTATCGTTCCGGCTGTCCGTCAGCGATCTCGGCACACATCAGGAACATCATCGCAGCGCGGAGCCCTCTGGCTGTACAATCCCCATCAGGCTGAGGTGGTTTGGTCGAGAACTTCCGGCCGGTGATCTTTTCGTAGATCTTCCAGAGTCGGACACTCTTCCCAGCCCCGCTGGTCTGTTGTCCCGCCAGGAAGAAAGGCTTTGCGAAGGCGGCGGCCATGCGGTCTCTGTTGCCGCAGACGAAGAGTTCGTGTTCCTTCCT
>CAIJTV010000055.1:0-4409 GCA_903823635.1 uncultured Planctomycetaceae bacterium | reverse complement strand
TCACCGCGAGCAATCGCCGGACGAAGAAACGATGCAATCCACTGAGTCTGACATTCACTGCGACCAACTTCCATCAGTTCCAGCAGTGAACCCACATGCAGAATCACATGCTCCTTGACCATTTCCTTTCGCAGCAGCTCCAGTCTTTCCTGCCACATTCCGAAACCCGTCATTCCGGAGACCAGACGCGAACCGCTGGTCGCCCAGAATTTCCAGGATCCAAGTCCCAGCTCCGTACTACGACGCACGACTTCTTTCAGGATTGACGTCTTGCCAACACCGGAAGCTCCAACCAACAGCACGCTGCGAGCGATCAAGCCCGTCAACGCATCGCTGAGCTGCTGCACGGATTCTTCGCGATCATAAGCCTGCGGCATCGTCAGGCCTGAGATCAGATTACCGATCTTCGTCAGAACCTTGCCGTCATCCGAGCTGGGCTTTTGCTCAGCCTGTGTCTGCTGTTTGGGCGTTTCAGCAAAGTGTTCGATGGCCACCGTTTCCAGATCCAGGCTGCGGCATCGAGCCTGCTGGACCATCGACTTCAGTGAACGAGTTGCCTTCAGGCGAAACAGAGCGAGTCGGACCTGATCTTCAACCAACTGGGGCAGTTCTTCTCCCTTGTTCGCAAGAACCTCAGTTCCCAGCGACGGCAGATAAACGATGAACGCATCACGGCTCTGCTGCCAGCGAATCGCAGGGATCTTCAGAGTCACCTCGTCCCGCCAGATTCGATTCCGCTCGGCCGGTTCGACGGTCACTTCGACGGGAATCAGCTCTGGCTCAATCGCCACCAAACGCCTCGCCAGCTCCAGATTCGGCACATGCGCCAACAGAGAAAGTCCATTTTCCGCCACGACGTTCCGCAGATTTTTTGCCGTATCGTCCAAGCACGTCACTTCAGGAAAAAGCAGGGCCTCACCGAGACAACAGTCGTGAGTCTCCTCGAAGTTCTGAGTGATCACATAAAGTTGTAAGGACAATGTTGGCATACGCAGAATGTCGCCGAAACCCCTGCGTGTGGCAACTATCAGGAGCAGCGAAGTCGGGGACGATCCCTCCTCAGCAACACTACCAACATGTGCCAATTCAGAAACAACCCAGCGTTGCTAGGCACGAAAGTTTGTCAGTGAACATTCAAAGCGTCGTTCGATGTGACCGCAGCCGTCAACGGCTATTCTGCACTGATGCACAAGAATCGTTTGCTCGCGAAAGGCATTGTTCGATGCGAACTTTGTCACATTCGTTGTGTAGTCTTGTCGTCGCTCTTCGCTGCGCTGTCTCTGCCTGGTCCGCGACGGCTGCGCCCCTTCCGCTTCGACTCCTCGTCGACTTGGGCTCCGCCATTTCCTGAACTGGAGCAGCGAAAGCCCAGGCTCGGGTTTAGCAGCGACTGTCGACCGCGATGCCTCAACAAACGATTTCCAATTTGAATTGACTGACTGAGCCATTCCTCTCCGGCTCACACTGATCAATCACCTCTAACTGCAGGGAAGAAAGGAATGCCTTTCTTCCCTGTTTTTCAACACAGAAAGATATGATTTCCCCGTCCCTGTCTCAGAGCTCCGGCAATCGATCATCTCACGCTTTCGACTGAGCGAAGAGGTCATTTTTTGCGTAAGCCTCGACGATTCTGGACCGGAGACGGCATAACCAGAACGCCAACCATTTGGTCAGACAATCTGACCGATAGATCCCCTTTACTTGCACTCAGAATTCTCGCGAATCTGATCGAGGCAACGGCGATCTTTGCTGCCGAAGCGATTTAATCTTCCGGATCATGGCGGCGACTACTTCCCCGCTGCATCTGGCTGTTGCAACCGCACCAACAGCCACTGTTCAGCGTTATCACTTCCCAGATGTTTCAGACAAGGCGCCTCATCTTTCGTAAGGTTGTAGAGCCCTGTTTCGAATACAGTTTGGGTATCATCGCCTACAGTAAACGCAACTCGTTGCGAATCTTTGTCGACTGATCCAGTGATGACTTGATTCTTATTGCCAGCGGAATCCGTATAGTTGCCACGGATCACACCCTGCTTGCTGACTGCCAACTGAACGCTCACATCGGATTTGGTCTGGTCGGGCTTTGTCAACGCAAAGACACCCAACGGTAGCCAGTCACCATCCGACGGGGCATCCGCTGAAGCTCCGCTGGCGGCGAGAGTCGAAGCCTGTTGATAATATTGCTGCGTAGTACCGGCATTTTCACCGTTCACATACACACTGTTGTCCTGATACGTCACGTTATTCCCGTAGTCATAGTATACCGGAGGAACCTGACTGTAACCGCAGTACACGGATGCCGTGCTCCATGTACACGGATTCCAAACGGCGTTTGCCGTCCAGCCCGCCGCATACCACGCACCTGGATATTCAGCATGCCATCCAGCGCCATAGACGCCCCAGTGATTGTAGTCGGTCCGAACAGCTGCCGCTGTCGTGTAGCGAGCTGATGCCGGAACCGGGTTCAACCCACCAACACCACCAACACCACCAACACCACCAACACCAAATCCGCCTGGTCTGCCCCCGCCAACGCCTAGATCAGTTCCAACTCCGACACCTGGTCTTCCGACGCCGCCAGCACCATAACCAGCCCTGCCGCCACCAACGCCTACATCACTGCCAACACCGACACCCGGGCCCCCGACGCCGCCAGCACCATAACCAGCTCGGCCGCCACCAACGCCCACATCACTGCCAACACCGACACCCGGGCCCCCAATGCCGCCGGCACCATAACCAGCCCTGCCACCACCGAGTCCTGCTGAACCGTTGGCGTGCAGCCCCTGATCCGATGGCAAGCCAAGAAAACTATCGAGTTGGCCCGCGTTGGGAGTTGAGAAACGGTCACCACCCAATCCTGAAGCGCCAACTCCGGCACCAGCTCGAGCCCCTGCTCCGCCTTGAGGATTCCGGTTTGCACCAGCACCTGCACCAGCTGTTCCGGGTCTTCCTGCAGGCTGACCGCCGGCACCAATCCCAGCCGATCCTTGGCTATGCGTTGAACCGCCACCAGCATAGCCACCTGCTCCACCGGGGCCATGCGTCGCACTGCTTCCAAAGCCACCGCCACTACCCGCGCCACCACCATAGCCGCCCGATCCAGTGGGGCCATGCATTGAGCCACCGCCACCGCCGAAGCCGCCGCCAGCTCCAGCACCACCACCAGCTCCGCCGCCGAAGCCACCGCCACCGCCTCGTCCGCCACCACCACCTCGTCCCCAGGACTCTGCTGGAACGGCGACCAGAATTAGAAGGCTTAGTGATGAGCGCAGAAATATTTTAATCATCGTCGAGGTATCCGAAGTGAAGTGTCCAGAAACGTAATGCGGGATCGCTAGTTTTACAAAGGCCTACTTGGCTGCATCTTGCTGACGACGCCTAATCACAATTTCATCTGTATCTGGGAGTGATGCTTGTCCCAACGTCCGACGCACTGATTGCCAGACACTAGCGTTGCCATCTAACCGCCTCATGACATTCACGGCGGAAGTGGGGACACCAGCCCCTGTCATTCCCTGGACTTCTGCCTGCCACCCACCTTCTGTCGGTGTCCAAACACCAACAGAATGCCCACCATCTGCACTGAAATCCCATGACTGAACAAATTTCCCCTGCGGATTCCAGCCGATCAGCTGAACCCCGGTAGTCACTGAGCCATCAACCTGCGTTGTCGTGTACTTGCGTTCCAGAAAGCGATCATTCACCGCCCAGCTACAAATGGACTCCATCCTGATGCCGTGCTCTTCCGCTATCCATGAACCGATCATCCACTCCAGATCAGCTGCGCTGCGGACTGCGGGTGGTGCTTCGATCCATTGGTCGCGCACAGACGCCATCAACCATTGCTCACCGACTTTTACATGAATCGCGGTGTACCTGCAGACTCCGGTACCATTCGGGCCTGGCACGACAACCGAGCGTCCCTCTTCGATGGCCGTGTCTTTGCTCAGGAGCCGCAAAGACTCTATCGCAATCTGCATCTCGGCATGAGGGCCATTGGCAAAGACTTCCGCATAAGCTTTCTCGATCTCTTCGCGACCAGCCCACCGCTTTCCTGAATCGTCGATAAACTCGCCAGTTTCGGTCCAGCACTCCGCAACGGCTTTCGCGTCGTGTTTGTTGAATGCTGACACAAACACCTGGGACTGCTTGCGAATTGATTCCAGTTCGGATTCGTCGGGAGCAGAGACCTGAGTGCTTACCGTTTTCTGTTCGCCTTTTTCACCTCGGGCTGAATCCTGTGAATAGACTCCAGGAGCCAAAGTCGCGAACAGCGAAAGCGTTACGATGGCGATGTCATTGCCAAATCTCATAGTGTTGTCCAACTCTTAAAAAATGACCGTCTTTGCAATTCAAGACACGATTCCGGCAATCTCCCGAGAGCATTCCGGCGATCTTCGTGCGGC
>CAIJTV010000054.1:0-8696 GCA_903823635.1 uncultured Planctomycetaceae bacterium | reverse complement strand
CGTTCCGGCGATGATTCCGCTGCGAGTCATGCTGGCATCATCAACAGCGCGAGCCAGCCCGAAGTCCGTCAGAGTGACTCGCTCGACGCCATCTTCCAGAAGAATGTTCGCGGGCTTGATATCGCGATGCACCAAGCCCTGTCCATGAGCCGCCGCGAGTCCCGAGGCCACTTGCTGAGCAATCCGGACGATCTCCTCCGCCGGCAGCGGACCTTGTCGATCGAGCCGTCTTTGTAACGATTCGCCTCGCAGATACGGCATGACGAGAAACGGCAACGCGCCGTCGTTGGAGACTCCGTGAATGACGATCACGTTCGGATGCAGCACAGTCGCTGCCGCTTTGGCTTCACGAGCGAATCGTCGTCGCGCGGCACCGCTGGATGCCAGTCTCGGTGCCAGAACTTTTATGGCAACCGTGCGATCAAGTGGCCGATCGAACGCTTTGAGCACAATCCCCATGCCACCAGATCCGACGACGCCAGAAACTTCATAGCCTCCAATGCGTCCCAGCATCGCAGGGTCATCTGTGGGGTTCAGCATCGACAGCACCTGAGCAACTTCCGCCGAGGCCGAAGCTTTGCGATTGTTCCCGACTTCGCGTTCGTCGTGCAAACTATCTGCTGAAGAGCCAAACGACACTACGTCACAAGGCTGATCACGGAGGAATTCTTCGGCGTCGCTCCATGCCGATGGCTCCGCAGCCGCGAGCTGCAGTTGTTGCCGACAAGTCTCACACGTTGCCAGATGCCGCAGTAGTATTGATTCCTGCTCCGGATCGAGCTGGTCTTCCAGATAGCTCTCGATCTGCGTGGGACTGCAGATTTCAGGATGAGTGTTCATCGGGTTCATCCTCCAGTGCTTTAGCGGCGTCTTTCAATCGTCTCATGATGCGACTGCGTGCGGCATAGACCACGGCCTCAGTTCGTTGCAGCCGTTCTGCTGTTTCTGTGATGGACAGTCCGTCGATCATTGTCATGGCAAAGGCCTGCCAGGTGATTGTGTCAGCTCGGGTACGTACTTGTTCGGCGGCCTGGCGAAACAATTGTCGCCGGTATTCGCGGACAAGCTGTAAGTCCAGATCACTGTCAACAGGACGTTCGGCAATGTCGACCAGATTTACGTCTCCCCCAGCGGCCCGATCTTTCGGTTGTCGAGTCAGCATGTTGATGGTTGCATTGCGAGCCAGGCGACACAGCCAGTGACGAAATCGAGTCGACTCGTTTCGCCGTTCCCAGTTCGGCAATGCTTTCGAGACGGAAACCAGAACCTGCTGAGCGACATCCTGAGCGTCCGCATCCTGCAGTCCTCGCATCCGAGCGACGTTATAAGCAACCGGACGATAAATCCGAGCAAACTGCTCCCACGCCGCCTGATCGCGCGCGTCGGCGACTCGAATTAGCAGGCTGTCACGTGTTTCCGGAATCTCGTCCACCTTCTCTCCTCCAGCCCAAGAACACAGGCCGAGGCGAATTCTGACAGGTGCGAGTCAGATTTTCTGTCTATGTCAGGAGAATTCGAAACGATGTTTGCCGTTTGGCGGACTTTGCTAGAATCCGGCCGATTATTGCTCCTTAACGTCTTTTATCTGCTCAAGGTTCCCCGATGCGCTGGTCACAAACGTTTATCCCGACGATGAAAGAAGTTCCTGCCGAAGCCGAAGTGCCCAGCCATCAGTTGATGCTGCGAGCCGGGCTGATTCGCCAGTTGATGGCGGGATCGTACACGTATCTTCCTCTGGGATACCGCTCGGTCCGCAAGGTGTCCGAAATTGTCCGTCAGGAAATGGACAAAGCCGGCGCGATTGAACTCTTCATGCCAGCGCTGCAGCCGATTGAGATCTTTGAACGCACAGGACGTCGAGAAGCCTTCGGCAACGTGCTGTTCAATTTCGAAGCCAAACGTGGTGACCGAAAGCTGCACTTCGCACTCGGCCCTACTCATGAAGAAGTCATCACCGACCTGATGGCCAAACACATCGGCAGCTATCGCCAGCTTCCGATTACGCTGTACCAGATTCAGACCAAGTTCCGCAACGAAGAGCGTCCTCGTTTCGGCGTTCTGCGAACCAGCGAATTCCTGATGAAGGACGCCTATAGTTTTGGTTCTTCGCTCGAACAGCTCAACGTCGCTTATGATGCAATGTACGCCGCCTACTGCAAGATCTTCGAACGCTGTGGTCTGAAGTATCTGCCCGTCGAAGCAGAAAGCGGTCCGATCGGCGGCGATGCGTCTCACGAATTCATGGTTCCAGCCAGCAACGGCGAAGACTTCGTGATTCATTGTCCTGACTGCAGCTATGCGGCCAACCAAGAGCGAGCCGAAACCGGCCGCAAGTCAAAGCTTCCCGCGAAAGTCGAAGGTTCGGCCGCACCAGTTAAAGTGGACACACCTAACGCCGGCAGTATCGACCAGGTCAGCAAGATGCTGAAGTCAGATGCGACTTCGTTCATCAAGACGTTGATCTACGTCGCAGATGGCAAGCCGGTAGCGGTTCTGCTGCGAGGTGATCATACCGCCAATGAAGGCAAGATTCGTCGAGCCACAAAGGCTGCTTCTGTTGAACTCGCCGATGAAGCTACGATCCTGAAGGTCACTGGCGCACCGGTCGGTTTTGCAGGACCAATTGGCATTCAATGCTCGTACTTCGTGGATCACGATGTCGCGTTGATTACGTCGGCGATCATCGGTGCGAATTCCAAGGACGCGCACCTGACGGGAGTGATTCCAGGAACGCACTTTGACCTGGCCGAGACGTTTGACCTGAGAAACGCCGAATCTGGTGATCCATGTCCGAAGTGTGCAGGAACACTGAGCATGGTTCATGGGATCGAAGTCGGCCACGTCTTCAAGCTGGGGACCAAGTACAGCGTGTCAATGGATGCAAGGTTCGTGGATGACAAGGAAGTGTCTCACCCGATCATCATGGGCTGCTACGGCATCGGGGTGACTCGCGTTGTGGCTTCAATCGTTGAAACCTGTCACGACGAAAACGGTATCATCTGGCCGATTAACGTCGCTCCCTACACAGTGCAGATTATTCCACTGAATGTCAGCGATGCGGAAGTTATGAAGGTGACAAATCGTATCTACGATGAACTGACAGCGGCCGGAGTCGATGTGCTGATGGACGATCGTGATCAGCGCCCGGGCTTCAAGTTCAAGGATGCGGATTTGATCGGGATTCCACTCCGCATCACCATTGGAGGCAAAGGTCTGGCCGAAGGCATCGCCGAAGTCAAATGGCGAACTGAAGCAGATCCGAAGAAGGTTGCACTGGCCGAGACTGTCGGCTTTGTGAAAGATCTGATTGCCGAGAAGCAAATGCTTTAAGGCGAGCGACCGAACCCCGTTCAACTTGAGCCTGAGGCGCTAGCCGATCTTGTACTTCAAGTCGGCAGTGTCTCAGGCTCAATGCGTATTCATCTGCCTGTCATTGGTGTCAACGAAGCTCATCAGGCCTCCATCACGCAAAGGCGGATCGCAGCATTTCAAGGCTCTTCGGAATAGCCACTTTGGGGTCTTCCTTCCCCTCGAACTCCAGAGAGACATACCCACCGAATTTGTGCTTCCGCAGCAAAGCGGCGATTCGCGGGTAATCAAGTTCCAGCGAATACCACAATCCGCCGCCGTAATAGGTTTTGGCCTGAACAAGCACCGCGTCGTCGGCCATGAGTTCCAGCCGATCGTACGGATCTTCCAGAAAGTTGCCGGTATCCAGTGTCGTCTTGAGCCACGGTGAGTTGATGGCTTTGACGATCTTCATGACGCCTTCCGGTGTGCGTCCAAGTCCCCAATGGTTTTCCAGGCCAAGAGTCACCCCGCAGCGTTCAGCCGCAGGCAGGCACTCTGTGAGTCCGTCGATCACCCACTTGAAACCTTCGTCTTCTGTGTGGCCCTCAAGAACCGGTTCGATGCCGCGATTCTTCATCAACTCATCGAAGTTTCCGCTGGTCCCCCATCGCCCGGTGTTGACTCGCATCGTGGGAATTCCGAGTGCGTAAGACAGTTCGATGCAATGAATCGTGTGCTCGGTGTTTTTTCTGCGAACTTCCGGATCGGGCGAAACCCAGCCCTGATGAGTCGAGAAGCCGCACAGATCGAGCCCGTTGATAAATGCCCGTTGTTTGATCTTCTGCAAAGTGGCATTGCTTTCGTCGGTCATCTGCCGATGGAGAATTTCAATTCCATCGAAGCCCCATTCGGCGGCATGGTCGATGCAGGTGTTGATGTCACGAAACTCTTCACGATTAAACTGCCAGAACGAATAGGTCGAAACGCCAAACTGAGTTCGCCGGCGAGTTGACGCAGCAGAGCCTTCTCCATCTGGCATGCTCGTTTGACCGGCTGATACCGACAGACAGCCGCTGGCGGCCGCGATCGATCCGAGTACAGTGCGGCGACTTAAATGCTTCGATAGACTCATATTGGGCCGGTTTTCCGTGAAACAGCTTGAGGGGACCAATGGGACGGCTTGGAGTGTCTTTCGTCCGGCTGCAGAGTCAAGGCTGGCTGCCTACCGTGTTGAAAGTGCGATCGGATTTGAGGTCTTGAAGGTGGCGCCAAATGGAATCTTGCCTGCCCCTGGTTATCGGGAGAAATTGCCCGTTGAATTCTCAATGGTACGCCGTCTGCTATAGTCTCTCTGACTATTGGTCGGTGATTTCGGCGTTCGAATGGGTTTTCGGGCTGATCATCGATTTTTCGAGAGGCTGTTCGGCGGGAAACGTCGTAGCAGTCTTACAGCCGGCATTCGCCGGTCACACCCAGTAACGGCCCCATGGAACGGCCTCAGTGCAGGCCGGAGAATTTGAAATGTCGGAACAGAACCAGAACGACATCTCCGCAGAGGCGGTTGATGTTCTGCATAAAGCGTATGGTCAGCTCCAGGAGCAGATTCGCAAGGTGATCGTGGGTCAGGATGAAGTTATCGAGCAGCTTCTGATCGGTTTGTTCAGCCAGGGCCATGTTCTTCTGGAAGGAGTGCCGGGGCTCGCGAAAACTCTGATGGTCAGTACGCTGGCTCGCAGTTTGTCGATGACGTTTTCCAGAATCCAGTTTACTCCTGATCTGATGCCGGCCGACATCACGGGCACCGATATTTTGCAGGAGAATCGCAGTACCGGGCAGCGTGAATTTCGATTCATTCCCGGGCCGCTGTTTCACAATGTCGTGCTGGCGGACGAAATCAATCGCACGCCGCCCAAAACTCAGGCAGCTTTGCTGGAAGCGATGCAGGAACGACAGGTCACAGTCGGCCAGACCATTCACAAACTCAGCTCACCATTCTTTGTGTTGGCGACACAGAACCCGATTGAACAGGAAGGGACCTACACCCTGCCAGAAGCGCAGCAGGACCGCTTTATGTTCAAGGTCTTTGTGAAGTATCCAACTTTCGAAGAAGAACGACAGATTGCTCGACAAACGACGTCCAACTTTCGACCTGAGGTTCAGCCTGTGTTGACCGGTGAGCAGGTCATGCAGATTCAGACGACGGTTCGTCAGGTCCCGGTTTCAGACCATGTGATCAATTACACGCTGGCGATTGTCCGCCAGACTCGTGTTCGCGAACCCGGTACGCCGCAGTGGATCAACGACTGGCTGGGCTGGGGCGCGGGGCCGCGAGCTGTCCAGAATCTCCTGCTTGGCGCGAAGACACGAGCGTTGCTGAGTGGGCGAACGACGGTCTCAACGGACGATATACAGAAGCTGGCTGGTCCGGTCCTGCGTCATCGTATCGTGCCGAACTTTACGGCTCAGAGCGAAGGCATAACCTCGGACAAGGTTATTGAACGGCTGATTCAGGAAACACCTGCTCGCGAAAGTGAACTGACGAGTGACCCAGGACTTGGAAAGATTTTTGCGGCCTGAGGAGATTGCGAGAATCTCGCGTCTTGAGCTGCGGGCACGGCGAGTCGTCGAAGGCTTCGTCTCGGGGTTACATCGTAGTCCGTACTTTGGTCAGTCGCTTGAATTTCTGCAGCACCGTGAATACGTGGCCGGGGATGACCTGCGCCGTATTGACTGGAAGCTTTGGTCGCGATCCGATCGTTACTATCTGAAGCAGTTCGAAGAAGACACGAACGTTCGCATCATGCTGGTTGTCGACGGCAGCGAATCGATGCAGTTCAAATCGGGAGCGATGTCTAAGTTTGATTATGCCCAGACGATGGCTGCGGCGTTTGGAATGCTGGCATTGAAGCAGCACGATTCCGTAGGTGTCAGCGTATTCGATTCGGTGATCCGCAGTCAGATCCCGGCGAGCAGTCGCAACAATCATTTGCAGGCAATTCTCTCCGGCCTGGAAACTCAGACGGCTGGCGGCAAGACCGATATTCTTGGCGTGCTTCGCCGAGTGAACGAATCGCTGACTCGTCGCAGCATCGTGATCCTGATGTCCGATCTGTTCTGCCCACGAGAAGAGCTCTTCAAGGGGCTCTCGATGCTGCGTCAGCGAGGGCATGAAGTCATCGCGATGCACATTATGGATGACGAAGAACTGGAATTTCGTTACTCCGGCACGTTGCGATTCGAGGGGCTCGAGGACGGCGGCAAGCTGACCTGCGACCCGGCCGCATTGCGTGTCGGTTATATGCAGGCTCTTGAAAAGTTTTTGGACGCCATTCGGCGTCGCTGTGCCGGGAGTGCGATCGATTACAAGCTAATTCGTACCTCGGATAATCTGGATGCTTCGCTGGCTCATGTTTTGATGCAGAGACGAAAGAAGTGATAAGTGAACTGCGGTCACAAACAGATAATGTTAGAGTTCGAACCTCAAATCTCGCACGTTAAACCTTAATCCGAAACCTCAGTGTCTCATGTCCTGGCTCATCCAGTTCTTCCTCAATCCAGCTTTCGTGCTGCCTGGGGCTGCGCTGGTTTCGGTGCCGATTCTGATTCATATCCTCAGTCGGCTCAGGTATAAACGAGTTCGCTTTGCGGCGATGGAGTTTCTCCTGGAAAGCGAGGAACTGAACCGTCGGCGAATTATTCTGGAGCAGTTGCTGCTTCTGATGCTGCGAATTTTGGCGGTGCTGTTGATCGTACTGTTGATTGCTAGACTGGTGCTGGATCCCAGCCGATTGTTAATGTTGCGCGGGGCCAGTATGCACCATGTGGTGTTGCTGGATGATTCGCTCTCGATGCGCGATCGTGAAGGTGATGCGACTGTTTTTCGTGAAGCCCTGACGACTCTGGAAAATATGTTGGCCGAAGGAAGTCGTCAGCCGGGAGCGTCCCGAGTCACGATCCTGTCGATCACCGATCCTCGCCGTCCGATCGTTTCGGATCGGACCCTGGATGGCGCTCTGGTTCAGGAGTTGTTGCCGAGACTGCGGAATCTGACTTGCTCGTGGCGAGCAGCGTCGCCTGTCGATGCGATTAACGCGGCGAAAGATATTCTGGCGGCCGACGGCAGTGCATCACCTCAGGTTCATATCTTAACCGACCTTCGCGCATCAGACTGGAATAATCGTCCTGAAGTTGCTGCGGCGCTGGAATCGTTGAAGACGATTAAGGCTTCCGTTGATCTGGTCAAGGTGGTGAAAGATGCTCGGCCGAATATTGGCCTGCAGCAATTGTCGGCCGAGACTTTGGCCGTTGCACAGGGTGTTCCCTGGCGAATGACGTTGACGATTCGAAATCATGGTGCGACTAAAGTCAGCGGACTGCGAGGCTCGGTCTTTGTCGATGGCAATTCTCTGCCAGGCAAAGTGCTTGTCCCGGACCTCGAGCCAGCGGCTGAATTACAGATTTCTCATGATCTGACATTCGACTCCGAAGGCCGACATCAGGTCGACGTTCGACTCGATGAGGATGCTCTGAGAGAAGACAATCGTCGGTTTCTTGCTGTTGAAGTGACCGAGAGACGGACTGTTTTGATTGTCGACGACGAAGGTCAGCAGGAAGATGCATCCTTCGTGGCTGCTGCCTTAAGTGCTGATCCGGCTTTGACTGGACTAACGACAGAAGTGCGAACCTCGCAGTCGCTGACATCTTCAAATCTGAACGGTTACGACTGCATCTACCTGCTAAACATTCGCGACCTTCCGGCTGATGCCTCAGTGTTGCTTGCTGAGTATGTGCGAGCCGGTGGAGGCATCGCATGGTTTCCCGGAGATCAGGCGAATACTCGCTGGTATTCGGAGACGCTGCGAGAATCCACATTGAATTTGTTTCCGGTTCCGTTGGGGACCTTGCACGAAGCCGTTGCGGAGGACGCAACTGGAACGGCCTCCGATCAGAAGGCTTTCGTGAATCCCGTCTTCGAACAACATCCAATTTTTGTCGTCTACAACACTCCGGATAGTCCTTTCCCGGACACCGTGCAGGTTGCTCGATGGTTGCAGGTTACGGATGACTTCAAACCTGATGATGCAGAACGAAACGATGGTGTGCGGACACTGATTCGTTTAAAGAATCGGCAGCCGGTTGGGTTTGAGCACAGTCTCGGTAAAGGCAGAATTCTTACCTTTCTGACGGGGGCTGGTCGTCGTTGGTCGAACTGGCCCGTTTCGCCTGCTGCACCGGGGTATGTGGTCATGCACCTTTTGATGCATCAGTATTTGCAAAAGCAAACTGACAGTGTCGAGTTGCGAGAATTAACGGAACCGGTGAGTCTGGAATGGCCAGTCGGGCGGTTCAATGAGAACGTGGAAGTATTCCTTCCCGAGGCTGCTGGTGACGACGAACCCATAGCT
>CAIJTV010000053.1:0-6327 GCA_903823635.1 uncultured Planctomycetaceae bacterium | reverse complement strand
CGTTGCGGGTGCCAACCGCGATCTGCTTGTCATCAGGCGAAAAATCCAACGCCCACATGCCTTCGCTGTTGATTTTTCCGCACCAGAGGCCGCGGTCGGTGAGTTCTGACCGAATGCCGTCCCATGTCGTATCAACCGAACATTCACGAAAGAGTTCAAAACTGACACACGGACGATTGCTGCCATTCCGTGTTGTGTGGATCCGATAGATGCGCACCTGACTTGGATTCCCCCCGTAATCGCCGGCTGCGAGAAACTTTCCGTCGTGACTGACTGCAATTGCGTGCGTGTTGGGGACGCCTTCAATTCGCCCGATTTCACGCATATCCGGAGTCACCAGCGTATCCGCGATCAGCGAACGCACTGCGACCGGATCTTTACCGTCAGCATCTGAGGCCGCCGCTTTCTCCCGCAGATCCAAAGCCTCCCACGTCCAGCCGGCTTTGGGTTCCGGCTGCATCCGCATTTCACGGACTTTCATGATTGAAACGAAGTATTCCTGCGTTGCCGCCCGCGCCGCATTGGCGGCCGCCAACTTTTCAGCCTGCTTGCGACTCTGTTCTTCTGCCTGGTGAGCAGACTCGGCCTTTCCTCTGGCGTCAACGTCGCGCTGCCGCTGCAGTTCTGCCAGTTGCAGTTTATTTTGCTGCAGCATGATTAGTGGAATCGCGGCTGCTATCACCGTCAGCAGCATGACACCCATGAGAATCGATGCGGCCGATGCGGGCCTGCGAAGACACCATCTCCATGCTCGCGCAGCAGCACTTATCGGACGCGACTGAATCGGCTCCCGATTGAGATACCGATTGAGTTCCGCAGCCAGCTCACCCGCCGACTGAAATCGTCGCGATGGTTCTTTCTCCAGACACTTCAAGCACAGCGTTTCAATTTCAACGTCGACTTCCTGATTCAATCTGCGCGGCGAGACAGGCTCGTCCTCGTTAAGTTGCCGCAGAACTTCAATCGTGGTGCTCGCCTGAAACGGAGGACGGCCCGTCACGCAGCGATACAGTGTCGCGCCCAGTGAATACACATCGATCGTGGGTTCAGAGACGAGGCGAATTCCCCGAGCTTGCTCCGGGGGCATGTAAGCCGCAGTGCCCATGACTTGCCCTGTGCCGGTCAGATCCTGATTCGCGTCGATCAGCTTCGCAAGTCCGAAATCCATGAGCCGCGGTTTGCCGTCAGGTCCGATCAGCACATTGTGCGGCTTCACGTCGCGATGAATGACGCCATTCTGATGAGCATACTCCAGAGCTTCCGCGAGATCTCTGCAGATAGCGGCCGCTTCGCGACAGGAAAGAATCTGTGCACGAGCTCTTATCTCCAGATTCGGACCATCGACAAATCCCATCGAGAAATAGTGCAGCCCGTTGTATTCTCCCACGTCGTAGACAGGCACAATTCCGTGATGATTGAGTCTTGCGGCCGCAGCCGCCTCGCCCTGAAATCGCCTGACTTGTTCCGCTCCGGCCAGATGAGGAGCGTGAATTGTTTTCAATGCAACAAGACGTCCCGCTCGAATCTGCCGAGCCTTATAGACAATCCCCATGCCGCCTCGCCCAAGTTCCGACAGGATCTCGTAACCGTCGATCTCCGGCTTTCCGATTCTGGCGTCGAGCCTTACCGTAACGCGGTCATATTTCTTGCCTGCAGCGACGTGATGATCAGCGACGATCGGAGTTTGTACGCCACCCGTTATCCACGTAACGTCTTCTGACAACTGCTTCAGCTCGCCCGGATCGACACTCAGCAAAGCCGCGTACTCATCAAGACTCGGGGCCGCCCCGTCACGTGCCCGACGATACTCGGCATCAACCGCCAGCAAATGAGGCAGGGCCATTCGTCGCAAATCATTTTCAACCTGCGATGCATAGAATGAACCAATATCCGGATCAGCCCCCGACCTCCACGCCTGCTCGAACGTATCACAAACCGCATCAAGTCTGGCAGCAACTTCAGGATTCATAACACCGGCTCACGGAGATTCATCGTCAGGCGTCTTCGTGCGCAGGATAACAGGGGTTTTCTGGTTTCCAAACCCAAGCTCGACCGACGCAGGCTCGGTCGGGGTCGAATTACAAACGGCACTGCGATTACGCAGACCCGCGGGCTCTGTGCCAGCGGTGAACGAGTTTGGCAACGAAAAACAGGAAATCTACAAGCACTAACGGCCCCGCGATCGTATTCGCCAATCGTCCCCACGGAATATTCGAACTGATAATTCGGCGTCATCCCAACAGTATACGCCAGATTATTGAGATAACTCAGGGCGACGTCTTCCGGTGACTGATCAACCACGCATCCTATCGTCAGGTGCACATGATCCGCCGGCAGACCCGCTCGGGAAATACGATGGCCGTACTTCGATGCCACGCGATCGATCATCCGGCTTAGCTTTTCCAGAATCGCCGACCGAATCTCTATCCAGCGATGATGGTTCACCAGCACCAGACGCAGGTTGAAACAGCACTGACCATGAGCACTCGTTACCGGATGACTGAGATCAACGTCAGGAAAACTCTTCTGATATTGCTGGAGCTGGTTCTGAGCTGTCGAGTTCGCCACGGGATGCCGATCAAGTATGCCTCGCGGTATAGTCTTCAACCACGCAGCGAGTGGCCGCACCAATGCTGCGTGCAGAATAGTTTCGTTGAATCGCTTTTGGTTGTTGGGATTGGATGAGGTCCTGAAGTCGACCATTTACGCTGCGAATCATTTGTGAGGGCGAGACATGCGGCTTTGTGCTGACGAAGAATTGACTCGCGTGGCCATTAGTTGCTCAATGTTTAATCACGCGGACGCCGTCAGATTCTGTTGCGGCCTGAAATTGCATGAGCCATTGGCTGTCTGGCGCTGGATATTCTCGCCAGAAGATCGTGAGTCTCCATTTGAGCTGATAAGCGGACTCGACGGTCTTTCGAGTGTGGATGGTCTCCCGATGCTCTGGTATTCTGCGGCTGGAAACTCAGTCGTTGAGGACGACTGATGCAGGTTGCACGTTCCGGCAAAACTGTTTTGAGAGCTGCGGTCGAAGGGTGTTGGCCTCGGTGGGAGACCGACAACAGCGAGTGGAGGGTGGTGCCTCGGCCCGGTGACCGGCCACAACCTGAATTCGGATTCCGCATTTCAACGACCGTCGCCACGTCGAGGGAATTGTGAGGTGGCGGGTATTTTTTTCGGGCATCACTTTGTAAGAAGGGGAGATGGGGCATTCTCGGTTTGCGTTTCGACGGACTGTGCAGGGAGCAAGAAATGACAAAGCCCGATGAGAACACAACACCTTCGAATCTTCCTGCCGCAGGTGCAGACATCGTAAGTTTATTATCAAGGAAGCAGTCGTTTCCAGTCTCGGTTGATTCCGTTGAGGTGCGGCAAACACATATCTCCGAAGTTTTTCTCGGGGACAACGTCGTCTACAAAGTCAAGAAGCCGGTCAAACTTCCATTCCTTGATTTCTCAACCGTGGGGCTAAGACACCACTTCTGCGAGGAGGAAGTTCGCATCAACAGCCCGTGGGCTCCGGGGATTTATCTGGGCGTTGTGCCGATCACGACTGACCCTGACGGGTATCGATTTGAGGGCGATGGGCCGGTCGCAGACTGGGCGGTCAAGATGCAGCGTCTGCCGGAAGACGTGACTCTGCGGTCTCGTCTGAATCGAGGCGATCTCACCAAACACGACTGTGAACGGGTTGCTCGACGCATTGCTGAGATTCATCGAACATCAACTCCTGCGTCCGGCCATGACGCAGCAAACGCGGTCACGACGTTTCGCTCTCAGTTGAATGATAATTGGCAGTTTGCGGAACAACTCCCGGGCGGCATTGTCGATCGTGAAGTGATGGAAAAAATTCGAAGCCTCTCCGATCAGTGGCTGGACCGTTGCGGTGATCTTTTGCTCCAGCGAGCGAAGCAAGGTTTGGTCCGAGACGTCCATGGCGATCTGCGGCTTGAACACGTCTTCTATTTTCCGGAGTCTTCGCCGCCTGGTGATATCGTGATCCTCGATGGGATTGAATTCGATCCCGGACTTCGACTGATCGACGTGGTGGCCGACATCGCATTTATGACCATGGAGTTATCGTTCGTGGGACGACGCGATCTGGCGGAGGCATTTGCGGACGCCTACTTTACAGCATCCGGTGACTCGACAGGCCGGGACGTTCTGCCGCTCTTTGCCGCCTATCGATCTGCCGTGCGAGCGAAAGTTGCGGCGATCCTGGCGACTGAGTCGGAAGTTCCTGAGGTTGATCGCAACAAGGGACTGGCGCGATCCCGATCTCATTGGTTATGGTGTTTGTCTGAAATGGAAACACCGGGCCGGCGTCCTGCATTGGTGCTTGTGTCGGGGCTGCCCGGAACCGGGAAGTCAACGCTGGCTCGATCTCTGGCGGAGAAAGCACACTTCGAAGTCATTCGCTCCGACGTGATTCGTAAGGAAATCTTTACGGCCGAAAGCTCAGAGCCGTCAGGTTCGTTGTACACATCGGACAGAACTCAGCGTATCTATGACGAATGTCTGCAGCGGGCTCGTCGATTGCTTCAAGCCGGTAAACGCGTGATTATTGACGCGACATTCCAGCGTGATCAGGATCGTCAGGCTTTTCTCCAGTTAGCGATCGATTGTGGATCTCGCGCGATATGGCTCGAATGCACGGCTTCGGCGGAGATCACAAAGCAACGTATTGATGCACGCCATGGTGATGCGTCCGATGCAGATTGGTCGGTCTATCAACTTGTCAGTTCACGCTGGCAACCATCATCGGAACTGACGGAGCGTTTTCATCAACGAATCGAGACGGGGTCATCCGGTGAATCGGCCTGTAACGCCGCGATGATGATTCTGAGGCAAGAAGGGATCGCTGATTGATCAATGTCAAATGCTGATCCCTCAAGCCTTGCCGAGATTCATTGAAGCCTGTTACGATCGGCACGTATGCAGGCGAATTTGACTGGGAATCTCAGTCGACTTTTCTCTGCACTCGATGCTTCTTCGCACTTCGATGTTTGGATACATCTCTTGCCTGCTTCAGACGGACACTCGAAAACGCCAGCCGTGGACTTAGTGTTTCCGTTGCCGTTGTCTGACTTTGAATACTATATGCTGCTGGATGATCGGCCGACTCATCCGATGGTGTTCGTGATGGTTGTCGATGTCAGCGGGGTGTTGCGTGAAGCTTCGTTACGCGAATCTTTGAGCCAGCTGATTCAGTCGCATCCATTGCTGAACTGTCGAGTTGAGAAGCGTGCGCAAGCCGGTTGGTGCTGGGTTCCCTTTGCGACACAGCCTTCTGTCATGAACTGGGAGAATGTTACCGCGGATGCAGTCCGTGGATTTGTGCCTGCGGTTCGAAGTCTGGATATCCACTCCGCGCCGGGAATCCACTTGCACGTGAAAGCTGCGGAGTCCGCTGCTCGCATTGTCCTTTGGTTGCATCATGCGTGCTGTGATGGCATTGCGGCGTTGCAGCTTGTGGGCGAATTGATGGCTCGATACGGACAACAAACGGCAGAACCCGGTGCAAAGCAGCCCGAGTTTCCACCCGTCGATATCAACAAGTTGCGGGAGCGGGAAAATTACGACACAGGCGACGCAGCCGCGCGACGGCAAAAGCGATCGCTGGGACGCATCATCGGGAAAGTTTCACGGCTCTTGTTGCGAGCACCAGTGATCCTCGCCGGGTCCACAGATCTGGCCAACAGGCCATTGCCTGGCACACCGCTTGATACCGTGACTTCTGCCGCTCAGGCCGCGGGATCATCACTTTTCGCGATCCAGAGTGCAGTGATCTCAAAGACAACATACCGTGCGCTGCGAGCCGTCGCGGCTCAGCAGGATGCGTCCATCAATGATCTGTTTATCAGAGAAATGATTCTGCAGATTCGTCAATGGAATCGACGCGGCGGGATCGCATTCGGCCGACGCTGGATCCGTCTTGCGATACCGCTCAGCATGCGAACCAATGTGCATGACAATATGCCGGCCGCGAATGTAGTGAGCTACGCTTTGGTCACGCGCCGGGAGAAAGATTGCGAAGATCCTGGGGAGCTCTTGCGATCGATTCATCAACAAACCAGTGACGTGTTGTACAACCGCGAGGGCATTGTTTGTCTCAAGGTGTTCCGGATTCTGCGCAGGATTCCGGGAGCGATGAGAGCGTTTCTGAGCTTCAAGACAGTGCTGAGCACGATGGTGCTGGCCAACGTCGGGGATGTTCGCAAGCGGTTCAGTGGTCGATTTCCCCTGCTTCGGGGCAAATGGGTCGCTGGTAATGTTGTCGTGGAACAGATTCACGGGGTCGCTCCGGTACGTCCCAATACTCGG
>CAIJTV010000052.1:0-3283 GCA_903823635.1 uncultured Planctomycetaceae bacterium | reverse complement strand
GACTCGGTGACTCGGGAAGTCAACATTCTGGTCGGATCACGTTCGGTGAGAACATTCCCGGTCTGGATGGAAGATGACCGCATTCAGCATACGCTGGGTAGCTATCGAGAACACGATGGCCAGTTGGAACTGTCTGGCATTGGCCGTGGTGGAGTCACGCTGCCTCTGGCTCTGGACTGGCATCCACGTCGTGTCGATTCACCCGCCGACTGGGCTCGCCTGACTGTCACGGAATCTCGCCGAGTTGTCCATGAGGACGAAGCCGTTGGTTACCGGGTTCGCATCGGTGACCACCAGGTCCTGATTTATCGCAGCCTGGTCGCCGGTAAAGAGAGTCGAGCAGTGCTTGGGCTGCACACCTGGGACGAATCGGTTTATACGCGAGTTCCGAACAAACCAGGTCCGCTGGAGCCTTTGGTAGAAGTCGAAACGCCAGAATAACGTGGACTCTTCATCTAGTGGCCATAAGGTTCGTAGTTCAGGCTTCAGCCGGCTATCGTTCGCATGGCGCAGTCGAGCCTAAAAAAGGCATGCTGTTGAAAGCCTTCAGTGCCGTAGAAGCTACGCTCTGTGTTCGAACAGTTCCGTTGCCACATTGCCGAAGATATCCGTGAGTCGGAAGTCACGACCAGCGTGGCGGAACGTCAACCGCTTATGATCAAGCCCGAGCGCATACAAAAACGTGGCATGTAAGTCATGCATATGCATCGGGTTTTCGACGGGATGAAATCCGAAATCATCCGTCGATCCATAAGTCAGACCACCTTTAACACCTCCGCCCGCCATCCACATCGTGAATGCCGCCGGATGATGATTGCGGCCGTCGCCATTTTCGACCGTTGGCGTTCGCCCAAATTCTGAGCCCCAGACAACCAGCGTGTCTTCCAGCATTCCTCGTTGCTGCAAATCGGTCAACAATCCTGCGATGGGCTTATCGACCTGCGCACATTCTTTAACCAGGCCTTCGTTATTCTTCGTGTGATGATCCCACGTATAATCCGTTGACACCTGAATATAGCGAACGCCTTTCTCGGCAAACTTGCGAGCGAGCAGACATTGACGAGCGAAGTTGTCGGTCGGCTGAGCGTCCACGCCATACAGTTTCAATGTCTCCGGAGATTCATCCGCCAGACTCAGAATCTGCGGCACCGTCGACTGCATCCGATACGCCAGTTCATAGCTGGCGATCAAGCCTTCGATACCCTGATCAGCCACGGACTTCTGGAGATGCTGCTGATTCAACGCCTGAATCAGGTCCAGTTGCTCTCGCTGAGCAAATCGGTCGATTTTCGGATTGGAGATATTCGCCATCCTGGCATTGGCTATCGGAGTTTCTGCAGATCCGATCGCGGTGCCCTGATGCACGGCCGGAAGAAATGCACTGCCATAATTCTGAACTCCGCCGTGTCCTCGCGGAGGCGAAATGGTAACGAAACCAGGCAGGTTTTCGCTTTCTCCACCCAGCCCATAACTAACCCACGCACCAACGCTGGGACGGACAAGATTTGAGTTGCCCGTATGCAGATTCAGTAGTGCTTCGCCGTGCGCGGATCCGTCGGTATGCATGGATCGAATAACACACATGCGGTCGGCGTGCTTTGCGACATTCGGAAACAACTCACTGATCCAGACGCCGCCTTGCCCGTGTTGCTGATACTTGAACGGCGACCCCAGAATGGTTCCGCCGGGAGGCTGCTTGCCACCAAACGCTTCCGGAGTAACCGCCTTACCTGCAAAGTCGTTGAGACGCGGCTTGTAATCGAACAGATCCACATGACTCGGTCCGCCCCACATAAACAGAAAGATCACTCGCTTCGCCGACGCGGCAAAATGCGGAAGCCGATCAACACTGTTCATCGAAGCAGCGCCTGCCTGCAGCGAGGCCTGTCCAGCCATCGCCGCAAGCCCCACCTGCGCAAACCCGGCCGCACTGCGAGCCAGCATCGAGCGGCGATTCATGGAGTTATAGAAGTTGAAGCAGTTCATCTTTTACTCCAGATACTGAAATCGGCTTGAGGCAAACAAGGCGTGACAAGCCATGGCCAATGCTTTCAACGACGCTTCCGCATCTCCGGCCGCTTGCAAACGAGATTCCGTCTGCTGAAGGTAGGAAAGCATAGCCTGTTGCTGATTGTCGTTTGCACCATCGCTCACAATCAACTGAAACATCCGCTGAATGCGAATCTCCATCGGCTGACTGGCAGTTTCGGACAGAATTCGCCGAGCAGTGATCTCCGCGGTGGCCATCACCATCGCATCGTTCAGCATAAACAAACCCTGAGTTGGCACGGTGGTTTTGGGACGAGCTCCCGTGGTTGTGTGAGGATTTGTAAAGTCAAACGCTTCGAAGATCTCCGGCAGATCATTGCGAATCACAGGCAGATAAACGCTGCGACAATTGTAGTCCGTCTTTCGCCGCACCGGATTGCTTCCGACAGCGGTTGCCTGATCACCCAGATACGCCACGGTCGACTCCATCGGCGCTAATTCCAGAGTACCAGCCGCGGCCAGCATCGAATCACGTAATGACTCCGGATCCAATCGCCGCCGATTGGCTCGCCACAACAGGATATTCTCGGGATCTTTGTCCGAATTGGCGGGCTCATAATGACTGCTCAAAGCAAACGTGCGACTCAGCACAATCTTGCGAATCAGCTTCTTGAATGACCAACCATCCTGAATCAGTTCACTGGCCAGATAATCCAATAGCTCCGGATGACTGGGCGTTTCTCCTGTCCGTCCGAAATTGTCCACCGTGCGAACAAGTCCGCGGCCGAGCAAGTGATGCCAAATTCGATTCGCCTGAACTCGCGCCGTCAGCTGTCCCGATCGACGTGTACCATCTGTCAGCCACTGAGCGAATTCGATGCGACCGCTTTGCTTGTCCGGCAACGGAGTGATTGCGTCGTCATAAAGAACCCGCAGGAATCCTCGTGGCGTCGTTTCGCCGGGAGCATCAAACTTGCCAGCGATGCGAATCGTTTCGTTGATAGGCGTTTCCAAATCCATTGGCATCATCGCGCGCGGAGGAATCTGCGGTGGATTGGCGAGCAGATCCTGCAGCTCCTTCAGCAATGCTTCCTGAGCGGCGAGGCGATTCTCTTTGAGCTGTGAAGCGTCTTTCGCGGTCTCGGCGAAACCATCGGCTTCAGAGGCCAGCTTTGCTGCAATCGCCGTTTCATCAGCTTGCTTCAGAACTTCCAGAACGGCCTTTACTTTCTCCTTCCGAGCATTCTGGCCGGGACGTTCTCGCCAGTACGTTTCGTAAGCCGTGTTGAGTTGT
>CAIJTV010000051.1:0-17632 GCA_903823635.1 uncultured Planctomycetaceae bacterium | reverse complement strand
GGCCACTGCTGGCCAATGACAACTCCCTTGAAATGAGCCGCCTCGGAATGTTTCCTGACTGGATGCGCCAGGAGCTGATCAATCTGGACTATGCCTCAAGCTTCCAGGATGCGCAGACGCGACTGTTTACCATTCACAATCATATCGCTGCGGAAGCGTTTCTGATTCCGCTTTGGGAAGTCGATGACTTCGCCGTATGGCGAAAATCCATCATCGGTATGCCCGAACGTCCTCTGTCTACATATCAGAACGTTGAACGCTGGATCGTGCGACCATGAAGTTGATTCTACTAAATTGCCGATCGTTGCTGCTGGCGGCTGTTGTGTTAAGCACTTACTCGGCAAAACAGTGCGGCGGTCAGACCCCAACTGCCGGTGAAACAGCCTCAGCACCGACAGCAAATACCGGGACTTCCGAGTCTGCGGCTATTGCTGCAAACCCCACATCGTCCAACACCGAGGCTCCGGCCACTGAACCCGTTGTTGAGCTGCCTCTGCCTCAGCGCCCTTACCAGGTCGTGGTCGAGGTAGGCTTTGATGGCAACGATACTCGCGGTCCACTAACCCAAAGTTTATTGACTGAAGACATCCGCAAGGGTCTGCAGCGAATGTATGGGCATATGTGGAATGCCGATGTACGCAACAGTGGCTGGCTGATTCCAGCCAACTCCTACCGGCTTGAGCGTCTCACAGAAGCAGACGTTAAGTCTCACTACGATGGCTCCGCGGTGGAAAAGGTTATTCTGATTGGTATCTCCGGAAGTCAAAATGCGTTTGAGGTGAGCTGTCGAGAATTCGATGTCAGGGTTCAGGAACTGACGCCGCTTCTGAAGCTGCAAACGAATGATATTCAGGAAGTGGGGGCCATCGCATGCCGTCTGGCTCGTGACAGTTTTCGCCCTGTGACGATGTTCCTTGCTCCATCCGTCGACAAGACGGAACTGGAATTTGAACTGCAGGCTGGAACACTGACTCCGCCTGATCCTACCGCAGCGCAGATTGCCGAGGGTGACGTTCTTCGACCATTTCTCCGGCAATTGGATCGTCGCAATCCCGGAAAAGTCAAAAGCCTGCAAAGACTGGACCTGAGTTACATAAGAGTCACTTCATTCAATCAGGAACTTCGAACGGATGCCGTGTCACCGGAGGATGCGCCCGTTCGAGTTGCAGACGTTCCCAGTGCTCCAGCAACTTATTCAGACAATGGTCATGTGAAAGGCGTACTCATCTCGCATGGCCTCGTGCCATTCGGCGGGCGTGCCAGAAGTGTGCAACAGATTGCCTTGCGTCAACGCCCAGCCGCAACAAAAAGTCGAGTGCGACTGGTACTGCAGTCGCGTCCGGATCGACCACTGATCTGTTTTCGTGTTGACCGAGTTTCAAAGCTTCGTCAAGCCGATGTTAATGAAGCGCCGGGCATGCGCATGTTGTCGGATCGCAACGGAGATATTGAGATTGAAGTCGATCCACAGAATCCAACCTTCTGGCTCTATGTTTACAGCGGCAGCGTATTGCTGGCTCGCGTACCTTACGCTCCGGGTTTGATTCCTCGCGATACGATGAAATTGCCGGATGACTCCGTGCGGCTTGGTGTTGAAGGAGAACTGTACCTGTTGCGTGACCAGCTTGTTGATATGGTCGCCCAGAAAGCCGTCTACATGAGCATTGCGAAAAAGTCGGCGGCCGAAGGAAATGTTCCGGGGATGGAAGCTGCAATCACTCAGCTTGATGCCCTGCCCGGACAAAAGCGGTTCGAAGAGTTGCTCAACAAGATCAAGACGGACGCGTTAATAAAAGCAGATCAGCAGAAGAATACAGGAGCCCGCCGAAAGGTGGAAAAGCTGTCTACAAAAATGGGCGAATCCCTGACTCTGTTCTTTGCGGGCGACAAGCGTCTGCGAGAAGCACAGGAAATCGAGCGACTTCGTCAGTCCGCGGAAGCACGGGCTGGTGCAGCGGCTCCCGTCAGCGAAACGCCTGCACCCGCTCCGAATTGATCGTTGGAACCACGACGGTGCGTCAGAAGCTGATCTGATCGTGACGGTTGTCCGAACAAAAACAAATCTGCCGGTATCGATCCCTTGTTTCCGGCAATAAACACCCGCAAAACGTGCCGTTCTGAGGCATGGTTATTGGTCCGAATCCTCTGCTTCCGGCCTTTGAAGTCACTCCGCGCATGCAAGACACCGCTAAGCCCAAAATCATCGCTGTGATGCCAGCCTACAATGCGGCCACCACGCTGGAGCGAACGCTTAAAGATATCCCTCCGGGAACAGTCGACGAAATCATTCTCGTTGACGACTGCAGTCGGGACAATACAGTCGAGCTGGCCAAATCACTCGGACTGACCGTGATTCGGCACGAGAAGAACACCGGTTACGGGGGCAATCAGAAGACTTGTTATACAGCTGCACTTGAACGCGGAGCTGACATCGTCGTCATGATTCACCCGGATTATCAGTACGATAGCCGCGTGATCCCGGTGGCAGCGGAACTAATTCGCCTCGGCAATTGCGACATAATTCTTGGGTCACGCATTCGCACCCGACAGGAAGCACTGCAAGGTGGAATGCCTGCCTGGAAGTACATAGCGAATCGTTGCCTCACGATCTTCGAAAACGTAGCCCTCGGACAAAACCTGGGAGACTTCCACAGTGGCTTTCGAGCCTATCGGCGTGAAGTCCTGGAGAACGTTCCATGGCAGGAAAACTCCAACGATTTTGTCTTCGATACGCAGTTTCTTGCTCAAGCCGTCTTCTTTAATTTTCGTCTCGGAGATATCCCTGTTCCAGTCCGCTATTTTGCGGAAGCCTCCAGCATCAATTTTCTCCGCAGCACTCGTTACGGATTGCTGACACTCTGGGTTATGTTCCAGTTCTGGTGCAACCGCGTTGGGTTATGCCACTCCAATATCTTCAGGCACAAAACGTCACATCATCAGGCGTGATTCCAACAGCGAAAGTTGCCGCAGCGAAATCCAGGAACGACTCCATCAATAATTGACCTGAGCCTGAAACCGCAGAAGCTGCCCGCTGAACTGATCATAGGAACGCGTGTTGGCGGTACTATTTGCCTGCGTGTTTGTGCGATCGGTGATCGTGTACATGGCGACGAGTTCCAGTGACTTGGAAAACTGCCATTCTGTTCCGAACTCCCATTCTTCAATTTGAGCAAATGGGGCATTGCGTTCGGTCTTGTACCCACCCTGGTAATAGTTCCATCGAGCGAACGGGATCAGCTCTCCCTTCTCCAGCTTTTGACGGTACATCGCCATGGCGTATCCGCCATAAAGGGCAGACTCAGTCACCTCTGTCTGGGCAGCGTTCAGAGCGGGCCCATTCCCCACGGTCCATTCCGATTGGAAACCGAGAGGCTGAGGATAGTAGATGAAGGTCCAGGCAAGTCTCTCTTCCTGAATGCCGTTCGGGTTTCCGTTCTCTAGCGTTCCCAAAGGTCTCACGGCCGGGCCGACACCAAGGGGACTGATGGAACTTGATAGGACCGAATACTGCCCCGTGTAACCCTGCATACCCACTTCGACAAGCTGGCAGTCATTCAACCAGAAAGGATAAGCGACTCGGGCTACAGCATGAAGGTCATCGTTTTGTTCTCGGAATGAGCCACCCTGCCCGTTGTAGACTCCAAAGCCGACCATTCCGTAATTCCCCGACCCCTTTAAGCCCTCGTCCATGATGTACTTGAAGGTATCCTGCACATCGACAGGCGTCCAATAACAGAAGATGCCCAGATCGCGTTCATTTCGGACCGCACTGTTCAATGCATCGTTGCGATCAAGCGGCAAACGATTGGAACTGGACTGTAGATTCTCCCAGCCATACGGGACCTTCGACTGGCCGATACGAAATCGAAACTCCTTCTGATCATCCAAAGACACATCTGCGTACAAGTCGCGAATCTGAGCAAACTGATTGGCATCCGGGCTTCCCGGCACATTCGACGCAAAGTCCGGCTGGAAATAAAGAGACAAATGATCGGACACGTCTCCGGAAAAAATCAGCCGAGCCCGCCGAATCAGAAAGCTCTGATTATTCCCAATTGAGCTGTCACCCACATAGTGTGCTGGTGCCGGACCATCGTTGTCCATCACGTCATTAACGCGGAACTGAGCGTAGCCTCGAATCGTATACTTCTCGAACCACTTCTTATCTTTCTTTGCGTCTTCTTCCTTCTTCTTTTTCGCGGCTTCAGCATCCTGAAGGATGCCTTCTTCAATTTTTGCCAGCCTCTCATCAGCCTTCTGAGTTCGTTGCAACAACTCTTCGAAGGAATCTGCTGTTCCCGGAACCTCCTGAGACATTCCTGTCAGGTGCGATACGCCAGGTCTTCCATACGACGATAACTCAGCTTCCAGCCGGGCATTGCTTTCTTCCAGCTCGGCCATTCTTGACTCCATGGCCCGCAATGTATCCGCAAACCGATCCTCTGAAACGTAAGAGTCCTGAGCATAACCCTCAAGGCCTAATGACCAGGCAGATGCACAGAGAATAGACGTCCAGATCCGCTTCATCCTGCCGTTCATCCTATGATCTCCATATCGCGCCCGACCTGAACTCGCCCGCAACACCACGAGGCTTGTCTTGCCTCGATAGTTCGAGGACTATTCAGCTGTTCCAGTTCGTTTCAACATCCTCGACTTCTGAAGCAACAGCATCCCGATCGTTCGTAACACTTTGAAGTGCCGATCAACCTTGCCGGGAAGCATTACTTGCGATGTCGTCCCGCTATGGATTCGATATCGGAAATATTATGAATTAACAATCGCTCCACGAACCAGGTCTTAACAGTGTGAAGGCGGTGAAGTTAACACAATGATCGCAAGGTCGCGGATACTGCCGATTCTCGCACGGCCCTTTTTCCTCATCGTTAATTTCGTCAAAAACGTCACGGCGATTCAGTGCCTCGGTGGGTAGAAACTGATGCAGTAAAGACTGATTATTAAGAGCCGATATGGGTAGTTCGATGAAGAGAGAATGCCGCGAAGGCTAAACCTGCGGGGTCTCTTGTTTGAAGTGCTCGAAACACAACTCCCCGGGGCATGTGTACATACGACAAGAACCTGGCTACATGAGTCAAGCTGAACGCGGAACCTTACTCTGGAACAAGCGATAACCCGGGGGGATTTGCCAACTTAAAGCTGAATGACTTTCAGCGTTCAGGTTCACCCGACCTGTCTCGACCACGAAAGTTGTGTTATCCGCAAGGCGAAGATTGCCACGCACTCACGCGAAATGAGCTCCAATAAGAGCTGGAAAATGGAGCGGCACAATCTCAGTTTTCAATCCGCAGTGTGTCCGCTGTTGATTGAGACCGTGGTCGGCACTGATCAAAGAGAGGATTTACATCCCTTTGATTGCTGCGCACTAGCAGATGCTGCTCAATTGTTGACCTCTCCGACGACCCATCGAGGCATATTTTCCCCTCTCAAGAGAAGTATTGAACGAGTCGATCCGGAATTCAGCACCAATCAACTATCGTGCTCCTCAGGTCAGGACATACGATTTTTGCTGCATCCCGGCAAACCGGGGCCACCTGGTGGACAATCGCCTGAATCGTCCACAAAATGCGTCAACCACAGAAATACTTCCGACGCTGGCGTCTGGAAGAATCGGCTTGAATCCAAAATTCGGCCTGTGGACCAATCCTTCCTCTTCCAGCCACGCCCATTATTGCCCAGGAGCAAATTGACAGATGTCTCAACCGGGAAGTCAGAGCATTCAGAGCGTTCTGAAAGAAACTCGAACATTTGCACCACCAGCCACATTTTCCGCCAATGCCCATATCAGCAGTGAACAGCAGTATGAGGCGATGTGGAATCGGGCCAAGGATGATCCGGCAGGATTCTGGGGCGAGATGGCAGGCAACCTGGAATGGTTCCGCAAATGGGACACTGTCGTTCAGGGGCACATGCCGGACACAAAGTGGTTTGTCGGCGGCAAGATCAATGCGAGCTACAACTGTGTCGATCGCCATCTGAATGGAGCATCACGCAACAAGGCCGCGATCATTTGGGAAGGCGAACCCGGGGATACTCGAGTTCTCCGTTATCAGGACCTGCATCGCGAAGTCTGCAAATTTGCGAACGTGCTCAAGAAACTGGGCGTACAAACCGGCGATCGCGTCACCTTGTACATGCCGATGATTCCAGAGCTCACGATTGCGATGCTGGCGTGTGCTCGAATCGGTGCCGTGCATTCTATCATCTTTGGTGGCTTTAGTGCTGATGCCGTCGCTGATCGAAACAACGATGCTCAATCAAAGGTCGTCGTGACGTCCGATGGGGGATGGCGTCGAGGGAAAGAAGTGCCGCTCAAGGCTGCCGTCGATGCGAGCCTTGAAAAATCACCGTCTGTTGAAAAGGTTGTCGTTGTTCGCCGCACCGGTGGTGATGTCGATATGGTGCCGGATCGCGATTTCTGGTGGCATGAATTGATGGAAGGGATGTCAGCCGATTGCGATGCCGTACAGCTCGACAGTGAGCATCCTTTGTTCATCCTGTACACTTCTGGGTCGACCGGAAAGCCGAAAGGCGTAATGCACACAACCGGCGGATATCTGCTGGGAACAACAATGACCTCGAAATGGGTCTTCGATCTCAAGAGCGATGACACCTATTGGTGCACCGCGGACATCGGCTGGATCACCGGCCACAGCTATATCTGCTACGGCCCTCTTTCCAACGGGGCGACCGTCGTGATGTATGAAGGTGCCCCGAACTGGCCGGATGAAGGCCGCTTCTGGGAAATGATCGAAAAGTACAAAGTCAGCATCTTCTACACGGCCCCTACCGCCATTCGCGCATTCATCAAGTGGGGTAATCAATGGCCGGAGAAGTATGATCTGTCGAGCTTGAGATTGCTGGGCTCCGTTGGTGAGCCGATCAATCCGGAAGCATGGATGTGGTACCACAAAATCATCGGCCAGGAACGCTGCCCGATCGTGGACACCTGGTGGCAAACGGAAACGGGCTCAATCATGATCAGCCCATTGCCGGGTGTCACAGCGACAAAGCCGGGCAGTTGTGCTCGTCCGTTGCCAGGCGTAGTACCGGACATTGTAACTCGCGACGGTCAAAGTCTCGGCCCGAACGAGGGTGGACTGCTCGTAATGCGACAGCCATGGCCATCGATGCTGCGTACTCTTTATGGCGACCATGATCGCTTCAAGACAACCTACTTCAATGATATTCCCGGGTGCTACTTTGCTGGCGACGGTGCTCGCCATGACGAAGATGGTTACATCTGGGTCATGGGGCGAGTCGATGACGTACTGAATGTTTCAGGCCATCGTCTCAGTACGATGGAAGTCGAAAGCGCCCTCGTGTCGCATTCCAAGGTTGCGGAAGCTGCAGTCGTCGGATTTCCTCACGAGATCAAGGGCGAAGGTATCTGCTGTTTCGTCTCTCTGAAAGGCGGTTCCGGAGACGACGCACTGAAGAAGGAACTGATCAATCACGTTCGTCAGACAATCGGTGCTCTCGCGACTCCAGACAAGATTCAGTTCGCAGCCGCTCTGCCCAAAACTCGCAGCGGAAAAATCATGCGACGTCTGCTGCGTGATATCGCTGCTGGTCGCGAATCAGTTCAGGACACATCCACTCTGGAAGACCTGAACGTGCTGGCGAAGCTGCGTGAGGATGATGAATAATCAACTCAGTAACGATAGCTCGACCGCTTGAATTATCGCAAAAAGTGAGGGCCCGACAAGTTTGACTTTGTCGGGCCTTTTTTGCGTGCGTTACTCATTCCAGAGATACTCGTTTAAGCGTCAATGAGACCACAGATCATCCACTTCACAGGTGATGTCACCACTCTCCGTCGAACAATCAACGTAGGCACCATCAATAAGCTCCATCGCCTCAATTTTTTTTGCTCGACATCAACTATCGATCTCACACCAGTTCCGGCATCGGTGTGGTTTTCTCCAACAGGTATTGAGGTCGCCCACTTAGGTCGTTCATCTTGGTTGCTTCGGGTTCAATCCCGAGATGACGATACAAGGCCGCGAGAACTTCTGCAAAATGCACCGGGCGATCCGCGATTTCCGCTCCCAGTCGATCAGTTGCACCGATGACCTGCCCCGTGCGAAAACCACCGCCAGCCAGCAATCCACCGCCGACCTGAGGCCAATGATCTCGACCAGCATCAGGGTTGATTCGAGGCGTTCTGCCGAACTCACCCCAGGCAATCACAGCCACATCTTTGTCCATGCCTCGCTGGTAAAGATCTTCAATCAATGCCGAGAGCCCCTGATCGAACTGCGGCAAATGAGTATTCTTCATGCCATTAAAATTGTCGCTGTGAAAGTCCCAACGACCGAAGTTCAGCGTCACCACGCGACAACCAGCTTCCACAAGTCGCCGAGCCATCAGGAAATGTTCAAGATTGCGAGGAGCCCCGTCGCCAAAGCGATTTGGGTCGCCCTTGCCATATCTTTCTCGGACGGACTCCGGCTCTTTGGAGATATCAAGAGCATCGACAAGTTCACTACTGGTCAGAATATTGAAGGCCTGCTGAGACAACGCATCAAGGCCAGACAGCGTGCCGCTGTTATCCATATCTCGACGAAGTCGATCCACACTGCTCAGCAAAGACTTTCGATCATTCAGGCGATCACTGCTGATCCCTTCCAGTCTCATATCAGCACTGGCTGGTCCTGAAGGTCGAAAGGCAGAATTGGCAACGCCGAGGAACCCCGGTAGCCCGGGTGAACCATACGGTGGATGCCCCGCGTCCGGCGAGAGCCCGACGAATGGAGGCACCGCTTTATTCTTAGGCCCCAGAAGTTTCGATGCGACCGAACCCATCGAAGGCCATCCGCCAGCGGGCTGATTTCGCTTCGAATGCCCGGTGTAGCAAATGAAAGAATCGTGATCCCCATCAGGAGAACCGTAGACGCTTCGCAACGGAACGCACTTGTCCATAATCGAGGCCATGCGTGGCATGTGTTCGCAGATCTCGATGCCTGGGACATTTGTTGGAATCGGCTGGAACTCACCTCGAATCTCGGATGGTGCATCCATCTTCAGATCGTACATGTCCTGATGCCCAGGAGCACCGCACATGTAGATCATGATCACTGCCTTGTGTGACTTCCTGATCCCTGCCAATTGTTCGGCCTGCAACAACTGAGGCAGCGTAAGACCGCCGAGTGTTAAAGCTCCCAGGCGGAGCGTATCTCGACGAGTCAATCCATCGCAAAGCGTACTGCGGCTATGACCGAAGATTGAGAGCATGAGCAGGGTCTCTCGATGTTATGGGTGGGCAAGAAGCTGGTAGGCAATACCGCCCTGAGGCAGCATTCTGGGAAAAGCCTACCATAAGAATCGACCGATCGGAACTTCTTCCTGCAGATCGACTGCCGGAACTTCCAATATCTGCCGTTTGCGGAGCCTAATTCAATGGTTTCCATTGAGAAAACGTGGCCGCTTGTCCAACCCGATTTCCTGCGGCGTCGACCAGATTCCAGACAATCGCCTGTTCAATCAGAAATCGCTGTCCGGAACTACTGATGCGAACACCTCGATAGTCGTCCACATAACCATCTCTGGCAGCACGAGCCATCAATTGAGCACGCTCATCGCGATGCATGGGTTCAGCGGTCCGTCTGGAGGGCATTGAGGTCAACGTGGGGATGTCCATTTCCCAAAGCCCGAGTGCCTTTTGATTCCCGTAGTTCAAAATGGGATCGTCCTGGGTCGCATGCGAGACAACAACGAACGGCGCCTCAAACACGGCTCGTGCTTCATCGACCGGATCGCCCAACCGTTCAATCAAATCTCTTCCGACAAATCGCCGAAACGAGTTCAACAGGATCTGAGTATGCTCTACCCAGTTATTCTCAAGCCATGGCTGTGCAGCAGACATCGACTATCGTATTCCAACAAGAGTCAGCGCGAAAAAAATCCTGCGATGTGCCAGTTTGCATCTTCCCGGGAACTCGCGTTTCAATCCCGGAGGATCGAGTTACTCCGGTTTATTCTCTTCAACATCTACTCCGGTCGCACCGTCCGCTAATTTCGGTGGAGCTGGTCCCAGATACTGATAGTACTGGCATTCGAGCCGGCCATTATAAAGTTTTCTGCGACGCGGCGCTCGACGACCGAAATGTTTCTCGAACCACTGATTGGACGTGATTACATAGACGCCCCATGTCGGAAGCAAATCACAAATCCGCCCCAGCTCGCGATAGACGGCTTCAACTTCCTGCTGATCGCCCATCCGTTCTCCGTAAGGCGGATTACAGACAATAACGCCGTACTCACGATTTGATTTGAACTCACTAATCTCCTGAACTCGAAACTGAATATCACCACTCACCCCGGCTTCCGAGGCACTGCGTTCACAAAGCCGCATGGCGGCGGGGTCATGGTCGTAGCCCATAATTGGTTCTGGCATTCTTGGCAAACGCAAATCCTTAGCTTCGCTGCGAACATCCTTCCACATCTTGCGGTCCATCCACGGCCAGTCTTCGGCCAGAAAGGAACGCCCTGAACCGGGAGCAATATTGCGCCCAATCATTGCAGCTTCAACGGCGAGCGTTCCACTGCCACAAAAAGGATCAACGAATTGGCGATCGCGGTTCCAGTAGCTCAATTGAATCAAGCCGGCGGCCATCGTTTCTCGCAGCGGAGCAGGTCCGGCGTATTCTCGATACCCTCGCTTATGCAGCCCTTCTCCCGAGGTGTCGATCGTGAGCGTCGCCACATCGCGAAGCAGGGAGATCTCCACGGGAAATTCAGCTCCGGTTTCTTCAAAGCGAAATCGGTTGTACTTCTTCTTTAGACTTTCAACGATCGCCTTTTTGACTGCCCCCTGCACTGCCGGCACAGCGTGCAGTCTTGATTGAACACTTCGGCCCGCTACTGGAAATTTAGCGTCCACGGGGATGTAGTCGCTCCACGGCAGATCGACCGTCTTATCAAACAATGCACCAAAATCAGGAGCTTGAAACTCACCGACCTTGATCAACAATCGATCCGCGCTTCTCAACCACATGTTGCAGCGTGCAATATCTCGTTCATCTCCGGAAAAATGAACTTTGCCATCCAGAACGCGCAGCTCGGTGTAACCCAGCTTTTCGAGTTCTCTGGAAACGACAGTCTCGAGGCCAAAAGTGGTCGTGGCAATCAATTCAAAACGTGGCATGGCTGAATCATAGGGGCAGGAGGAGCGGGAATGCGAAACACTGCGAATACATCTTCCGCCGCAGCACTGATTCCGTCGATGGCCGAGTTATCAAAGATCGGAGACAGGCATAGTTCAGACTCCGAACCGGTGGGATTGAACGATTCCGAAAGAGCCATGTCAATCGACGATGGTTCGCGATCAAACCAATTGTCGGGAATGGTGTCCAGAAGGACGGCACTCACCTCGCGGGGTCACGAATCACGCACGGCAGGAACGAATCGCTTCCGTCACAACTCCCTCCAGCCATACTCTTGTTCAGTTTCACGGTATCCCTGTGAATTTTGCCGCTGGCAATCAGCCCCGGCGATGGTTCAATCCGGAACTGTCATTCGCTAAAGTCCCATCATGATGATTTTACTTCAGCAATCTGAACCTGAATCGGCAGTGCCGTCTGTCGCTTCCGGTGCGGCCTCCCCTTCGCCAACTGAGGCCGGCACTCAGGTCGATTCGCAGTCTTTTCAGACGACTGAATTGGACTTGCCCGAATCGACCGCCGGAATTCTGCTGCTGTTCTTCGGGCTAATCTCGCTGCTGGCCCTGACTGTGAGAACCTCACTGCGAGACTCGCGATTCCTCAGTCGACAGGCACGCATTGTATTGCTCGTTCCTCGTTTAGTCGTTCTGGCCCTCGTCCTGTTTATCGTGCTCAATCCGCAGCGTCGAACTCAACTCAGTCGAGTCGAGAAATCTCGCGTTGGGATTCTTCTGGATACCTCATTGTCCATGGCGTTTCCAGCCGTGGACGCCTCTTCGACTCCAGAGAAGACAGACAGCAAAGCGGAACCGGCATCAACCACTCCAATTCCTGAGGTCAGTTCCCGAGCCAACGCTGCTCTTCAATCGCTTGTGACATCAGGCGTCCTGAAAGAACTGAGCAGAACTCACGCGGTAGCGATCTACACTTTTGATTCTCAATTGGCAGGCCCGCTGGCTGTTGCCAGCGATGAAACGGTTCGCTTCGTCGATACAAAAGATAAAGATCCAGAGTCTGGCAATAGCTCATCTCTGGCGACCGTAAGTCTGGATGAACCAACATCCGATGCAGCAAACGCGATTGAAGCCCCCGCATCTCTCACTCGATGGAACACAATCCTCCAGCCACGAGGTGCAGAAACTCGACTTGGTGAATCGCTCTATCAGATGATTGGTCAATTATCAGGGCGTACGCTGAGCGGAGTTGTTGTTGTCTCAGACGGTCGAACCAATGCAGGCCTGGACACAGAACCGGCTCGAGTTCGCGCGGAACGCTCGGGGACAAGACTCATCACGGTCGGACTTGGCAGCCAGAAGCCCCAAATGAACCTGTGGATTGCTGGAATGCAATCACCAACGGACGTGCATCAGGGTGATCCCTTCGATATCAACGTCATGGTTCAGGGAACCGGCTCTGTTGGCCAGAAAGGCACAGTCCGATTATTTCAGCAATCAGCAGACAGTGATGGTAAAGACCGGAGGCAAGTGAGTGAACAGTCGATCGATTTTGTAGACGACACTTTGCCGATCGCATTGCGATTCAATCAGCAACTCACAGTGCCCGGAAAATATGAGTTTGTGGTTCAGATTGAATCGCCGACTGGCATCACGGAGATGACAACGGACGACAATGAACGTCGTCGTACCATCGAAGTGACTGACCGTCGTATGAAAGTGCTGCTGATTTCCAGCGGTCCCATGAGAGACTATCAGTTCGTTCGAAACGCGTTGTTCCGGCACAGTGGGATCGAGTCCGATGTCTGGCTGCAGTCTGTAACGGACGAAAACGTGGGCTTTGTATCGCAGGAAGCCAAAACTTTATTGACGAAGTTTCCGACCACTGAAGCCGAACTTTTCGCTTACGACGTCATCGTCGCATTTGACCCGGACTGGAGTCGACTGTCTGCAGAACAACAGACATTTCTGAATCGCTGGGTCTCGGAACATTCCGGTGGCCTCGTCGTGATCGCCGGCGAAATCTTCACACCAAAACTTGCTCAGGAACCGGATTCGTTTCGTGATGTGAATGTGCTTTACCCGGTTCTCCTGAATCGAATGTTGCCCGATATGCAGTTGTCGCAACGTGCCGATGAGCCCTGGCCTGTCACATTGACTCCCGAAGGACGGACAAGTGAGTTTTTGAAGATCGCCGATGCCACAGGAAATGCCAGCGTAGACCTCTGGTCAACGTTCAAAGGCATCTATCGATCTTACCCCGTCCGTGGAATTCGTGATGGTGCCGTTGTACTCATCGAATACGGAAATCCTCGGGCTCGAACAGAGCTTGGCCAGCCTCCTTTCCTTGCGTCTCAGTTTTACGGGACAGGACGAACGGTGTTCGTTGGCTCGGCAGAGACATGGCGCCTGCGAGAAATCTCTCCTGAAGGACATCAGCGGTTTTGGACGAGCCTGATTCGGGAAGTTGGCCAGGGACGGAGAAGCCGAGGCACCGCCAGAGGACTGCTGCTGCTGGATCGAACAGAGGTTGCTCCCGGTCAACCCGTCAGTATTCGCGCACAACTCTATGATGCTCGACTTCAGCCGCTCGCGACAGACTCGGTTCCGATGTCCATTGTTGATGCGGAAGGTCGCACAATAAACATTCCAGACCGACTCAACGCGGATGGACGCGGCGCGGGACAGTACGTCAACAGTTTTCGTCCTCCCCGGTCAGGTGCTTATCGCATCACGGTTCCAGTTCCGGAATCTTCGGATGTGCTTCAAACAACAATTGACGTTGTGGTACCGAACCTCGAAGCTCAGAATCCCACTCAGAACGTTGAGCTTCTCTCAAATCTCACTCGAGACACTCAGGGGCGTTATCTGAGCCTTTCGGAAATCTCGACACTGCCCTCGCTGCTGCCTGATCAAAGTCAACCCATCATTGTTGACGAGCAATTGCGAACTTTATGGGATCGAGGCTGGCTAATGTTTTTGCTCGTCATGATGCTGGCATTTGAATGGATCATGCGACGAGTCTGGCGGCTCTCGTAGAGGTTTCTTGATCTGTTCAATCAGCACGACCCGAACGTCTGAGTTTATTCAGCTACCTCATAAAGTTGCACGATCGAAAATGCGTCGTTAACGACAAGGCTCTCATAGCCAGCCCAGGAACTCACCGTCTTCTGCTCCACAGGAGAAAGAGATTGCGAGGGGCGTTGGAGCATAACTTTGGGTGGCTTAAGAACTCCTGCGGACACAAGCTCGCTGAATCGATTCGGTTGCACATAGGCCGTGTAATCATACGAATCAGGCAGGCGATAACGGAGAATCTCACCCCAGTGAACAAAAACGTGGGTAATTCGCTGTGATTTCAGAACACGGCGGATTTCATCAGGGAGCAGCATTCTTCGGTCGCGGAGGGGCGTCGCAGTGTCGGAAGAGTCGACTGTCCATTCCTCAAAAATGTTGTCGTCGAAAACCGTGTTGTAGACCAACGGAAACGTCGCATCAAAAACTTCCGCGTCACCAACCATCAGCACCTTCGAAGTTGAAGGCAGCGTGGCGTTTAACGTTTGAATATCAGATCGAATCGTCAACTTTCGCGCCGCGTCCAGATCCATCAGGCCCGCATGAAATCCGACCAGCGCCAAGGTGCAGAAGTAGATATTGTAGCTTGTCCCGGCAGTGATCAAGACGGACAGAAAACCTCGCCAGAGACCGGACGAATGCAGCAACCAAGTGCAAGCGGCAGTGATACTTAGCAGTGGAATCAGAGGAATCCAAAAGCGGTCAATTCGATGAGTCAATGCCCACCACGTCGCGAATCCCCACACAATCAGAAGGAAACTTGTACGCACTATGACAATGCGACGAATCAAAAGCATCGCGGGAATCGACAGCGCAAACAAAAGACCGCTGGTCCACATGTTGTAAACAGCCACGTCCATGAAGTGGCGCGGAAGCAGAGCAAGGCTGTGCTCACGGGAGGAGTGGGCGGGAACCCAGCGAGCATTCATTTCAGGCGACCATTCCGAACCGCCAAAAATCGAATAGCCCAGAGGATACACGGGATTGCCTGTGTCGTACAGATTTCTAAGGAGCCACGGAGCAACCATTATTGATACCCCCGCAGCGAAATAGCCAAGCGGCGGAATCAGGCTCTGCAACCTGTCCCTGAGAGAGATCTCACCATGCAGGTCCACTCGATCTTTCTCTGATCGACTAAGCAACGCCCCCATGAGGATCAACGCGGTCGGGATAATGACAGAGACGAGCCCGGTATACTTGGAAGCCATCGCGCATCCACCCAGCAGGCCCGCCAAAAACGATATTGTGTGACGATGACCTAACTGTTCCTTCAACCAGAATGCAACCATCGCCGAGCTGATGAGGTAGAAGGTCAGGGATCCTTCCGCATAAGCGATAAGGGAAATCCTTAATGTCCACGGCGTTGTCAGATAGATGAGTGTTGCCAGCCACGCAACCGAGACACTGAGCCAACGAGTACAGATTGCAAATACGACACAAGCCGTCAACAACTGAAAACACGCGAGCACAGCCTGCCCCGCCAAAGCGCCTTCCCACCAATCGCCAACCAACACCATGGCCGTGAGAGGCAACATTTCACTGAGAAAAGGAAAGCTGGTGTAGACATTGTGTCTCAAGTAGGAGATGCGTCCCTGCTGAAACCATTCTTTGGGCCCCTGCAGATGATATTCACGGACGTCGAAATCTGTCGGCGGTGATAATGAGCCCAACAACAGATAAACGGTAAATGGCAAAATGATCATCAGAGCAACACCCGGGAGGTACCTTGATGGTCGGTCAGACACCTCGCTACTGGAACAGGATTCTGCCAACGATGGCTCTGAACTCCTCCAACGCCATGCCAATATCAGACTGAGAAGAGAAGGAAGCCAAATTGCTGTCGGATTCAGTTGCCCGGCCAGACCAGCAATGAGTGTGATCAACGACTGCACCGCGAGTCCGATTCCTCCAATCAGAGCGATACGTTCCGTTTGGAGAAGTCGAAATCCGAGATTAAGCCTGCGAACAATCGCCCAACCGTGGCAACTGGCAAGACTGAGAATAAGAAAAGCCCAGCCGAACAATCGCAGCCTTTGAGGAAGAAACTGGAGTCCGTGTGGAGGCACAGAAGCCTCAGACTCTGCTCCCGAATCCCCAACTCCCAGAATTGTGTCGGCCAGCATCAACCACAGATCAGACCTTTTGAATTCTGGCGCCTGAAGAGGTTCTCGGAACCAAACACATAAAAAACAAACCATCCAGCCTGCAGCCAGCATCCGCAACCACAGTGAGATTTGTTTTCGTTTCGCAGCGTCAGAGTTCAACGTTGGCTCCACTGAAGCTCAGGCAAATAATGCTCTTCAGACTTGGTCGGGCAGCAACAGTCAGATCGACTTTCGATTCCATACGCAAAGCTTCAACACAACTGCCCACTGAAACAAGCCCGGCGCTTCAAAAAGTCTCCTACATCATTCGATTACGTCTTTAACGGATTCGCCGAGGGAAGATCTTTGGAAAACCCGGCGTTCGCAAGATGCTGAACAGCAGAGAATCTGCATAATTGGAATCAGACCGAAGACCATTTGCATTCTGGCGGCAGCAAGAAAACTTGTCTCCTGAGAATGGACAACTTCACCTGACATCAACTGTGAGATTCTTCGCAGGTGCAAACGAAAACAGCTTCCGAGAGAGGGTGCTCTCGGAAGCTGCTGGTTTCTGAGTTAGAGCGAGGACGAGCTAGAACAGGAAGCAGTTCTTTCCCACCTCAGGTCGACCTGATTATCGGGCCATTCCGAACAAACCAGCCAGACCATTCTTGCTGCTCGACTGCTTGTGCAGGCGAGAAGGGAAGAAAGCCTGTGGATCAGCTGGAGGAGCAGCTACTGGAGCAGCTTCAGCAGCTGGTGTTGGCTGCTGAGCTTCTGCTGGAGCAGCAGTTGGAGTTGCACCGCAGGCGTTTGAACCACAGCCTGTTGAGCAGCATCCAGCGTCTGAGCAGCCGTCGCAGCATCCGTCAACAATCTCGTAACCACAATTTCGCAGTGCCTGTTCTGCTTCACGGCGAACGCTTCGGTCGCAGTCAGCCAGAGCACATGTCAGAGCTGATACAACGCATGGGCTGCAGCAGCACTTGTTACGACGAACCTGGTCACCAATTTCGTCAGCAGCTTCCCGGCGAACTCGTTCGTCCGTGTCGTTCAGACCGTAGACGAAAGCGTTCATGATTTCCGGATGGCAGCAGCAGTCGAATTTACGTCCAAGCTTGTCCAGAGCACGGCGGCGTTCTGAACCATGGCAAGCTGTCATTGAAGTATAGATCAGCTTAGCAATTTCGCATGCGTCATCGTTGCAGCAATCGCAGCCTTCGCCGCAGGTATTGCCAGCATCGCAGCAGCCGTTGTCACCACAAGCAGCTGGAGCACAGCAGCTTGGGTCAGCATTGCAACCGTTACCACAAGCGTCAGCTGGAGCACAGCAGCTTGG
>CAIJTV010000050.1:0-6643 GCA_903823635.1 uncultured Planctomycetaceae bacterium | reverse complement strand
TGAAGTCGAGGTTTGTAGTCGAAGGTATCAACCTGCGACGGGCCTCCCTTCATAAACATGAAAATGACTCGCTTTGCCCTGGGAGCAAAATGAAATGGATTCACGACGGACTGATCCGCCGCGGCCAATTCCTGCATCATCGAAGCCAGCGCGACGCCTCCAAAACCTACGGCCGTGGATTGCAACAGTTGTCGTCGAGATTGATTGCAGTCAAACATGTTTCCTCCAGACATCATTCTGGCCTCACGATCATGGCGTCGCGGGGAATAGAATCCGCTGCGACTTCCGAATTCTCGTCAACAAATATGTTCAGAAATGCCCGCTACCAGATACCGGTTCTTGCCTTACCGCACATATAAAAACTCATTCGACATCAGCATAGCCTGAGCAACTGCCGTCCAGGTCGCAAGTGGATGAGTTGTCGGATCAGTACCATCGTTCTGTAACTGACTTGTTAGCTTCTCTGCAGATGCCAGAAGCTGATCAGTTTCTCCGGGTTCCGCAGGTCGGCCCAAAGTTCGCAGGAACAGAATCCGGCCTCGCTCACGAGCATCATCCGGATACTCCCTGAGCAGTTCGCCGGCCAGATGTTCGGCCGCTTGAATCACGAGATCACTGTTCATTAAAAACAGAGCCTGCGAAGCCACCGTTGACGACGCACGGTCTCCGTTCGGGACGGTGCCGTCAGTGCAATCAAACAAAGACATCGCGTCGTAGAGATTGTTTCGAATCACGGGCAGATAGACCGACCGACGTTTTGAATCGTAGGACGTGCCATCTTTTGAAGTGTGATCAAACAGAAACTCTCGATTCTTCACATGCAGCATGGATTGTCCCATCGACCGATCCAGCAGACCAGAGACAGCGAGCACGGAATCTCGCACGGACTCTGCTCCAAGTCTCTGAGTCGACCAGCGCCATTGGAGAATGTTATCCGGATCTTTCTCCGCTGCAGCTTCATTATGTTCGTGACTAAGCTGCCACGTTCGTGACATCATAATATTGCGATGCAAAGTCTTTAGGGACCAACCACTCTTCACAAAATCGCTGGCCAACCAATCCAGCAAGGCCTGGTTGCCCGGACGATCTCCGAGCTTTCCAAAGTTATCTGCGGTCGCGACAAGACCGCGTCCGAAATGCCATCGCCAAACTCGATTCACGATCACTCGCGCGGTCAGCGGATTAGCCGGACTCGTTAACCATTCCGCGAATTCACGGCGGCCACTGTGTTCTGCCGGAGCAGCAAATTCTGCAACATCCAACACGACGGGGACGCCTCGATCAATTGCTCTTCCCGGAGACAGATGATTGCCGCGCAAAAGGATTTTTGAACTTGTCACCGTGCCCTCAACCACCCCCATCGCCGTGGGCAATTCTGGAATGGTGGTTTCAAGCTGCTTCAAGCCGTCTCGCAACGTGGCCAATTCTTTCTTCACGGCTTCAGGCAACTGATCTTCCGCAACCTGCTGTGCTGTTCCGGTTCCTGCAGAAACGGCAACCGCAGATTTTGCTTTCTCCAAATAATCGGCGATCTCTTTTTTTCGCGATTCGATCTTTGCCTGATGAGCTTCCAGGTTCGCCTTGTCCGCTGCGGTTGCGATGGAATTCTCATTCCACTTTGCAATGCGTTTCAGAGACTCCATCGTCTTTGTGCTCTGGAAGATCCCCGCGATCGCGTAGTAATCCGCCTGAGCGATCGGGTCAAACTTATGATCATGACATCGCGCGCATCCGAGAGTCAGCCCAAGCATCGAACGACCGATGGTATCGATCTGCTCGTCCAGAATGTCCATCTGCAATTTCGTCTCATCACCCTCTGCAAGGACCTTTGGGCCCATCGACAGGAAACCAGTTGCGATCAGGCGATCATGACGAGTGGTCTCTTCGGTTTTCTCATCGATCAGCAAATCACCAGCCAGTTGTTCCCGAAGAAACAGATCGTACGGCTTGTCAGCGTTCAACGACGAAATCACGTAATTGCGATATCGCCATGCATTGCCATGAGCGATGTTTTCATCAAGACCATTGGAATCTGCATAACGAACAACGTCCAGCCAATGCCGGCCCCAGCGTTCGCCGTATTGCGGCGTGGCCAACAGACGATCGAGAACCTTCGCAAACGCTTCTGGCGACTCGTCGGCAAGGAAGTCCTGAATCTCCTGCGGAGCCGGAGGAAGCCCGGTCAGATCAAACGTTGCTCGACGAATCAACGTGGCTTTATCTGCAACGGCGTTCGGACGAAGACCGTTTTCTGCGAGCCTTGAAACAACAAAGGCATCAATCGGTGAGTAAACAAGTTCCGCATCAGCAACCTCAGGAACAACTGGAGCCTGAACAGGCTGGAACGCCCAGAACTTGCGAGCTTCAGTCACATCAAATGGCAGAGCATCTTCATTTACGACAATTGCACCTTCGGGATGAATCGCACCGGCCTGAATCCATTCGACAAGTTGCTTAACATCTTCATCCGGAAGTTTTTCATCCGGAGGCATTTGCAGTAACTCGTCTTCTCTGCGAACGGCCGTAATCAGCAGGCTCTGATCCGGCTTGCCCGGAAGCAACAAGGGTCCGGATTTCCCTCCTTTGGTGAGCCCGGCCAGCGTATCAAGACGCAGCCCGCCTTCCTGCATATCAGGCCCATGACAGGAGATGCAATGCTTCTGCAGCAACGGTGCGACGGAGTCTGCAAACGCTGAGGAAACCGGAGTCTCCTGCGAATTTGCAGCGACAGACAGGCAAACAGAAGCCGCGAGGATCAGTCCGGATCGAACGGCATATGTGGCAAGTGGCATTGGAGTTCCTCCAAACCCAAAAAAAGGCGGGAACAACAAGGTAGGCGTTCGAACTCCGAATCACAAGTCGGAAACCAGGCAGCCTCAAAAATTGGGTCCAGGAACCAACATCGCGAAGCTCCTTCCTGGCCATTTGACTATTAGTTCTCTCCTCATTCTCAAAAGCGTCCACTATTACGCCTCGTAAGATCAAGATGCGAACAGATGTTACAGAAAGCTACGAGAATCTGACTGTCGACTTGCCTGAGAGCCATACAGTTGCCACCATGGGCAAATCTCCGCAGTTTCCCGCCGCAAAATCTCTCCTTGAAGGACCACGCCACGATGCCTTCCGGTTCTCATTTCCTGCTGGTCGCTTTACTTGTCGCAAATCTCGCATTCAGTGGCGACATCGCCTTGGCACAGGTTCGTGATCGTGCCGTCGTCAGCCTCAACTTTGACGATGCTCCAGCGGCTGTGACAACAGCCACCGATAGCGGCAAAGCCGGCAAAGTGGCTGATGCCGTTTCTTTTGCGGCTAGCCCGACGCGAATCCCATCTGCCTTCGTAACAGGCAACGCTGGCTATTCGTTGTTGATCGACGGTACCAAACAGCAGGTTCTATCGATCGCCAATAGCGAAGACATCAGTCAACCAAACGCCGTCACGGTCAGCGGTCTGTTCGCTAGTTTGCAAGCTTTGAATGATGGCGGGACTTTCGGACTCTTCGCAAAACGAAAACTCGGTGCAGGAGATCCAACAAACTACGGTATCAACTTCCAGCCGGCGGCGGACAACTTTCAGGTCTACCTTAACGACGCCACCGGTTACAAAGTCGTTAATTTCAGCGTCAAAGGAGCGATTGGTTATCGTCGGCGAGTTCACCTGACGGCCAGTCTCGACCAGGGCGACGCACCGGGAGCTGACGCCGATGCAGACGCCGACGATGTTCGCATTCGACTGTTTATCAACGGCGTTCCTCTCGCGCCAGTCAGGGCTTCCGGCGGCTTTGTCGAAGGTAACGTGGGCTGGCTGCAGGATGTGATGCTGGCGAAATGCGTGAGTGATACGCCGCTGCTAATCGGCTCCAGTTTTGCCAACGGCGAGATGATGAAGCTGATTTGTGACGAAGTGCACGTCTTCGCTGAAGCTCTGTCGGATGACGATGCCAAAGCCCTGTTTGCGGAAGTTGCTGGTGCGGCGGCGGCTGAAATCTCTGCCGACCAGGGCAGTGCAGGGGACGGTGCAAAGCCTCTTCCACAGATCGCAAGAATCGCTCCGCACTCTGCAGAAATCGGCAAGACGACGCGCATGGTGTTGGCCGGACAGAATCTGGAGAACGCAAAGCTGCATACGGACATCAAAGGGCTGACGGTAGCCGTGGCCGAGGGTGGCAATGCAGGACAGGCCGTTATGGACGTGACAGCCGATGCAACAGTTGTCCCCGGTCGATATCTCGTCCGCTGCGTGACTCCCGCCGGAGTCAGCAATCCGGTCATCATTACTCTCGATCGGATCGCAACTCAGCCGGAAGGCACCTTCAACGAAGCAAACCCGGCAGCGACATTTCCAATCGCTTCCTCAGGCTTGATTTCCGGCGCGGAACAGAAGCGAGTCTGGTTCAAGGGCACAGCCAATCAGAAAATCGTCGCTGAAGTAGAAAGTCGACGAGTCGGCTCAATGCTGGATCCGGTCATTGAAATCCGCAGTCAGGCTGGAACTCCTCTGGCCATTCAATGGCAACAATCAGATCTCAGAGGCGACGCTCGTACGGCTGTCGTGCTGCCTGCAGACGGCCTGTACTTCGCGGAAGTTCATGATCTCCAATTCCGTGCTCCGGGCGCAAGCCCATGGCGATTGCTGCTAGGCGATTTGCCTCCATCCTCGCTGGCATTTCCAGCCACTGTCGCAGCCGCCTCAACGTCATTGCGAACTGTTGGGGCTGATGCCGTTTCCGAAGCTGTCTCAGTAAAAACTGCGGCTGGTCAGGTCGCGGTGGATGCCGGATCACCACTCCTCGCTCTGCCGCCTCTGAAAACAGAAGCTGGGACACTGATCCTGGAACCTGTCGACGGGACTTATGCCGCAACCGCCATCGATGCAGCGTTCACTACTGCACCGTTTCCAGCCTTGCTGGTCAGCGGCCGCATCACCGCACCGAAAGAAATTGACACGTTGCTTCTGACAGTAACGCCGGGCCAGACCCTGCATTTCGCTGTCGCAGCCAGGGAACTCGCATCACCTTTGCGACCATATCTGGCAGTACTGAATGGTGACGCAGTCGTGGCTCAGAACGACGGAGAAACGGGAGCGACAGATCCTGCTCTGGATTTCAAAGTTCCAGATGGTGTCACTCAGTTGAAGGTTCAGATCAAGGATGTGAATGGAAAAGGTTCTGCCAATTCCACCTATCGACTGCTGGTTTCCCGCACGGATCGTCAGGCATTTCAGCTGAGCACGCGTGACGCGGCGTTGCGATTGCCAGTAAACGGATCAGTGCCATTGCGTTTGTCTGTCGTTCGACAGTCTCGTTCGTTTCGATACACCGGACCAATTCGGCTTGCCATCAAAGGAATCTCCGGCGTCAGCATCGTGCCGGAGTCCATCGCGGCCAGTGATCAGAATCAACAGTTGCTGGTCATGTTAACTCGATCAACATACGGAGACGCCGCCACTCTCGCCGCAGGCCAGTCATTCCTCATCGAAGCTCGTGCCGAAGGCGCAGAACCAGTCTTCACCACAACAGCCGCGATCGAGGTTGACACGCTGCCGCCGGGATCATTAACTCTTCCGGATACCTCAGTGGTCGCCGGACCCGCAGATTCCGTCCCTGCGACGATGCTGCTGGATTCCGTTCCGCCTGTTCTGTTCCGAGGCATCCCGGCCACGATCTCAGTACGAGTCATCCCGTTGAGTGATCAAGTGCCAGCCTATGTTCGCTTTGAAATGATGACAACCGAGATCGCCCGGCGCGAAGATCCGAACAATCCTAATTCGCCTCTAAAGCCACAAGTCGGTCTGGATGATTTCCAGTTTGGCCCAACCTCACAGGGCGTATTCCCACTAACGGTTCGAGTTCCAGCGGATACTCCGTCAAGCACGATCGACTCAGTTATCTCCGCGGACTTTGTGCCACAACCTCTGGCCTCAGCCAGTGGCTCACGCTCCTGGACCGCACCTTTGGTTCTTGCCGTGGATGACGCTGTTCTGGTGAACGCTCCCGCAGAACCAGCCAAGGGCAAGAAAGCAACGACTGTGAACATTACGGGCTCGATTCGTCGTCATCCGTTCTTCAGCGAAGCCGTGACTGTCGTAATGGACGGCCTGCCGCAAGGCTACACAGCAGCTCCTGTGGCCGTGGCTGCCGATCAGACAGCCTTCACACTCGCGGTCACCGTTCCAGAATCAGCAGCACCTGGTGAAATCCCAAACCTGTCCGTTCGCATCCAGCATGTCAGTGGAGCGACGATCAGCAAACCCGTTGCGGTGAAAATGATCGTGGAATAGCCAGGCTCTTAACGTCTATTGCAGATTGGCAACCGATAACAGGATTGTCTCCCCCCACAGAGTTTTCTCCTTGATCAGCCATCATTGCTGGAATCGCCTTGGGGCTACAGCCGATTTGCATACGCACCTGAATTCGGAGAATATGAGCGGCGTGTGATTTCGCTTGTCTAATGTCCAGCGACATTTCTTATCGCCCGATGTATTTTTCTTGTTTCAGGTTGCTGCAACGATGTCGCAGAGGCCGCTGTTTTCTGCAATGTGGCACATCGCCCGATTCGTCGGACTGGTGGCAGTTGTCCTTATCTTGGTCTGGCGAGCTCCCTCAGACTCTGATCCAGGCCGCCTTAGCCAAAATGACATTTCGA
>CAIJTV010000049.1:0-10773 GCA_903823635.1 uncultured Planctomycetaceae bacterium | reverse complement strand
GTTTGGCCAGCTTGTACATTCAACTGAATATCGGATAACGCCGGGGTTTGGGTTCCGGGATACAGAAATGTCACATCTTCAAACGTCATCTGTCCGCGAATTTGCGTTCGGTCTGCTCGCAGACTTTCCGGAGTCGATTCCATTTCACGCGGTTCGGCCAGCAGGTCGAGAATGCGGTCCAGTCCGCTAAGACTATTCTGAAACTGCGTCGCACTGGTGGCCAGAGTCGCCAGGGGTTCCAGCAGCATCAGGAGATAAACCAGGAACATCATCAGAGAACCGACCGACATATGACCGTCGATAACTCGCCAGCCCCCGTAAAACAGCAGCCCAGCGCTGGCGATCGGAATCAGAGCTTCCCAGACCATTTCTACACCACGCATCCACCACCATGCGTAAAGTTCCTGGCGAACCATCATGTTGTTTTCTTCAGAAAACCGTGCTGATTCACGTTTTTGGCGACTGAATGCACGCACGATTCGCATGCCGGCAAATGACTCGGCAGCTCCCGCATCGATCGATTCACGCTGCTTGCGAATCGCCCGGAACTGGGGGCGGATACTGTTGATCCAGGCACGGTGCGTGATGAACACCGTCGGCAACAACACGAGGGCTCCGGCCAGCAGTGTCCAGTCGACCCAGGCAAGTATCACAAAACTGCCGACGAGTTGAATGACAGCGCGCCACGGGTTGTAGAGCATTCCGAAGACCAGTTCGCCCACGCTGCCGCCATCTTCACGAAGCACTGAAGCAACCCCACCGGACCTCAGTTCATGAATCCGGTGAAGTGGAAGACGGACCGCATGTTCGAAAACATGTCGCCGCACAGCCAGTTGAATTTGTTTGGAGATTCTGGTCGCATCCCATCGGCCCCAGATATGTATCAAAATTTTCAGCAGAGAAATCACAACGACCACGCCGACCACGCCCGACAACAATCGCATCGGAGTGTTGAGCGAAGGAAATGCCCGACTGAACCAGATTGGCAGGGGTAATCCGCCCAAAACATAGTCGACAATAAACTTCGTTCCGGCGGGTGGCAGGAGACCGAGTCCGGTTGATAACGTCACGGACAGCAACGTGAGGCTAATCTGCCAGCGATAGGGATGCAGCAGGCGAAAGAATTCGCGAATCAGTTGCCAAGACGTTCGCACTCTGTCTTTCGCGGAGCGAGCTTCCCCGGTCGAATGGACACCGCCTTTGGGCAGCAGTTTGTCGCGAACTTTTTTTCGATACTGTTCGAATCGCTGCCGGCTGCTGCTGGCGCGGACAGGCGTAGTTTCTGCAGCAGTTCCCGAGTTGCTGGTGACGTTGTTTTCCTGTTTGTCGTTTGAAGAATTCTGCGCGGCGGATCCGTGACGACTTCCTGTGGAAAGTTCACTGTTCGTCGGCGAAGATCTATGGGGATTTGAGTGATTGTGCTTTGTTGATGTCATGACCTATTGTAAGCCAGGGGCGGATTTGGTCGAGTGTTGCATCGCCGATTCCGGGAACCCGCGTAAGATCGTCGATGGTCTGAAATGGCCCGTTTAATGTCCGATCAGCAACAATTCGATGAGCCATCGAGATCCCGATACCGTCTAACTGCATCCATTCGACCCATGTCGCTGAATTGACTTCGACGCGAAATTGCTGTCGAAATGTTTCGCCCCTCTGAATTTTCAGCGGTTCCGGACGTTCCATAGCGACGCTGAGCCATTCCACGGAGAGAATGACCAGCAAGATTCCCATACAGATTCTTAACAGGCTGCGGTGGTGCGTGCGAAAATCAGGAAGTGTTGCCAGGAGGCCGGGCTGATCGTCTGTGTCAGAGCTTCGGTTTGGCGACGGTGGTGACAGCGAGTCGGCGGATTGGCTCGTCAGGGTTTCGGGGATTATGTCCTGTTTATCTGGCATACCGAGGCCCGGAGATTACTCACCCTGAGTACATTTGTGTTGCGTCCCTTTGGTATGATTGGTTCAGGGAACGGAACATGCAAGCCATCGGATCGCCACAGGAGATAAATGTGACTGATTCGCAGGTGCGAAACCTGAATTCAGGCGAGGAGAAAACCCGGCTGCGATCACTGATGACTGGCGTACAGATTGAAGCCGCGAAGAATGCGGGACGCTTCGACGACCTGCAATCAGATGCCTCAGTCGACAAGGCCGTCAGCATTAACGTCGTGCCATTTCATGGCGTTTCGCATCGGCTCAATTCGAAGCACGATGATTCCATCCTGAAAGACTCGCACGGTTCCAGTGGATTCCGAAACAGCGATTGCGATCGCACCGGTGGCTTTGGAGATTTCGGCGGCCGCCCAATGTCGAGAACCGAGACCCTTGGAGAGCGTAAGCCCTTCTGCGGAGGCTCGCAGATGTCGTCCGGCGGCAATGGCGAGTCCGTCGGAGGAGATCACAAAGGCTCCGTCGATCTGAGCCAGTTCCTTGATGCTTTCGCGGACGCGTGGGTTACGAATAGATCGCTCTGTCTTAGGGTAGCCACGAAATGGGTCGTGAACCTGTTCCTGAGACAGTTCCATGACTTTGCGATGGTTGCCCACGACAAACAGTGTTCCAACGGGCTTTCCTTCGCGGCCTTCACGTCCGATGTCGCAGGCGAGGTCGACCACGATTCGTAGCGTTTCCAGCGGAACCTTGGTTTCCAATCGCTGGAGATCTCGCGAGGTCAATTTGGCCAGTTGCTCCGCCAACCGAACGACGCTGATCGTATCGCAACCTTCTTTTTCGTACGCTGAGTAAACCACGACCACGACGTCGCCGGTCTGCAGAAGTTCGTCGGCGATCGCTTCAAGCAGAACCTGAGACACCTGGAAATGTCGAGTTTGTGGTTCCTGCTGAATTTCGACGACGTCCACGTCATCCTGCCGAGCCGCTTCCTGAATCTCTTTGCGGTCTGACGCGATAATAAGCCGGAAAGCAGTAGCGTTTTTCTTCAGCATTGCGAAGTCAACGGGCTGTTCGGCCAGCAGAATCAGCGCCGAAGCATGAACCTCCTCCGCCAGCTTTGCTGCGGTACGAAGGATTTTTTCAAACTCCGGACTGATCTCGTTTCTCGCCATGCGAGGAGTGTACGGCTAAAGCGGACCTGGTCAACGGATGAATTCTTACAAATTCCTGCACAAGAATCGTTCGACGGTTGGCCATGCGGCATCAAAAGTAGACACTATCGGGTCAGACACCTGATGTTTCCGTAGCGGTTGCATTTATTGCGTCGCTGTTGACGTATGCGAATGAATTTGGGTGAATTCAGAGACGATGGTTTCTGCAGCGTCGATTGTCAGAAGCATCAAGCTGCTGAGGACATCTCAGTGGAAGCCCTGTTATCGTTGTTGTCACGTCGTTTTCGTCGCCATTTTGCTTCAGCATTCCCGTAGCTGACCTCCTCAATTGATCAATGAGTGCAACAATTCCCAAACTGCGTTCTTCATCTGAGCCTTCCAAGCCTGCCGTTAAAGCTTCGCGGCAGGGGTTGATCTGCATGTGGCATGGTCTGACGGTCTCCGGGCTGTGGAATTTGCTCCGGATGAAGCCCAGAATCTCGTGGGCCTATCTTCCAAGATGGATCACGATCGCGTTCGTCAGTGGCCTTAACTCGCTTTACGGCGTACTGGAAAAGTTGTTCTTCGGGAGACAGGTGGCCCGAACCGAGATTGTCCATCCCCCTTTGTTCATTCTGGGGCACTGGAGAAGTGGCACCACGATGCTGCATAATTTGATGTCCCTGGATCCTCAGGTGACATTCCCCAACCTTTACCAGTGCGTGAATCCAGGCCACTTCCTGCTGACCGAGCGGATTCTGGCCCCGCTGACGAAGCGTTTTCTTCCCGAAACCCGCCCGATGGACAACGTCGCTGCTGGCTGGGAGGAGCCTCAGGAAGAGGACATCGCCCTCGCCCTTGACTGTCAGATTTCACCTTACCTGATGACGGCATTTTCCGATCGTCGTGAGGCTTATGAACGCTATTTTGATCCTCGTGATATGACGGAGTCAGAGCGATCGATCTGGAAGCAGTCCTTTCTGAGGCTGCTCAAAAAGCTCACCTATCGCAAAAACAGTTCGATTGTGACCAAAACGCCGGCTCATACGTTTCGAATCAGCACGTTGCTGGAAATGTTCCCGGATGCACGTTTTGTTTACATCAAGCGCGATCCCTATGCCGTCTACAAGTCGACACTCCATCTCCGCAGGACGATGTTTACAGAAAACGCGCTCGGACCTCCGGAGTTTTCAGCCACCGAAGAAGACACACTGTATTTCTACGAAAAATGTATTCGAACCTACGAAGAGACGAAGGGGTTGATTCCAGCGGGACGACTTCATGAAATTCGTTTTGAGGATCTGGAACGCGATCCGCTGGGTGAGATTCGTCAGATCTACCAGTCGCTCAGTCTTCCGGGATGGAACCTCGTTGAACCGAAGATTCAGGCTCAGTTGCCGGCCCTGAAAGCTTACAAAAAGAATGCGTTTCGTATGGATCAGGAGACCATGCAGCGAGTCTACTCCCGTCTTAAATGGGTGTTTGATTTGTACGAATACCCTGGTCACATCGATAGCTGATAAGACGCCGCTGCATCTTTTCTAGTGCTGTGCTTTTGAGTGTGGGCCCAATCGCGAGGTGCTTCTTCGGCACACGAAAGACCCATCCAGCACGGCAGTGAAGGCTCCACCTCCGACCGTTCACCCCCTGGACAACAATGATGAATTTGTCCGCTTATTGTGCGAAGCAACCAGGGAATCACGAATACAGTATTCCTTCGGCTGATTGACGAAGAAGCCTGTCTGGGAAGGAACGTGCGTCGCGACTTGAACAATGCTGGTGTCAGGCCACATGTGTGGTCGGACCAACAGGTTGAGCTTCACCGAACAACTCGTTCGGTCCTTTACGAAACATTCGATTGGAATGGAGCACCACTTAGGCTTGAGCAATCCATTGTGCGATAGCTCAGATGAAAGCAGGCACGGATCGCCGCTGGAGGGATGACCTTATTCAGCGTTGTCAGGTCTCTGAGTCGGTTTAAAGAGGGATTGATTGAGAGTTTTCCGTGGAACTCCTGACTTTGAGTCTGTTTGCATTGGTTGATGTCGCCTGTTGCTCTGACGTTACTGAACCACATGAACTTTGTGGCCTGCCTGCTCAGTTCATGCGTCGACATGAATGGCGAGGGATCACGTACCGTTTTCCGGGAGCTCCTGCTGTTAAAATCATCACAGTGAAGCCGCCTGTCGCTGGGGCTCTCGTGGATTCGACCGAACAGTAGTCCCACGGTTCGCTTGACCACCTGCAAGAACTTGCGAAGCTGCCCGAAGATTTCTCCTCCTGCGCTTCCTCACCACCTGCCTTCGGAGAGTAGCTCATGCTGCTGTCATCCGCTCGTCGTGCCATCGTTCTGGCTTCTGGTTTGCTATTGATGCTGATTCAGCCTGTGGAGGCTCAGCAGGAATTATTGAAGCTGGAGAAAGGCGACCACATCGCCATTATCGGCAACACGCTGGCCGATCGTCTGCAGCATTACGGGCACCTGGAGGCGATGCTTCATGCTCGCTTTCCGGAACACAATCTGGTCGTGCGGGATCTGGGGTTCAGTGGTGACACGCTGACCGAACGACCTCGTTCGGATAACTTTGGTTCGCCTGATGAATGGCTGAACAAAGTCAAAGCCGACGTGATCATTGCGTTTTTCGGCTACAACGAATCGTACGCCGGTGAAGCGGGCCTGCCACAGTTTCGAAAAGATCTGGAAGCGTTCATCGATCACACGCTCAGTCAGAAGTACAACGGCAAGTCAGCTCCGCGACTGGTGCTGTGTTCGCCGATTGCGTTTGAAGACCTGAAGTGGCCGCATCTACCGGATGGGAAGGAACAGAATAAGAATCTGGAGCTGTACACGGCGGAGATGGGAAAGGTCGCCAGCGAGAAAGCTGTACTGTTCGTCGATTTATTTCACCACTCACAGGAAATGATGAAGCTGGTCGGCATTGATGACAGTCCGCTCCGCAATCTCGAAGGAAAGAAACGCGACAGATTTGGTTTCGACTACCCGGACAAGCCGAAAGATGGAACGCTGGCGTTCTTTCCGTTGACGATTAACGGCGTGCATATTACGGAATACGGAAGCCAGGCCATAGCCATTTCATTCGACAGGCAGGCACTCGTCGATGCGAATGCGCCGGCGGCAGACATTTCAAAGATCGAAACCATCCGAAAAGCTGTCCTCGCCAAGAACCACATCTGGCACAACGTTTATCGAGCCACAGACGGCTATAGCGTTTTCGGCGGGCGATCCGGTCTGCAATTTGTCGATGGACAAACAAACTTCGACGTGATGCAGCGAGAACTGGAAATCCTGGAGGCCATGACGGCGAATCGCGATGCCGTGATTTGGGCCGCTGCTCAGGAAAAAGACGTTAAGCCAGACGATAGCAATCTTCCAAAACCGCTCGAAGTCAAAACCAACAAGCCTGGCGAATTGGAAGATGGTCGTCACAAGTTTCTCGGAGCGGCTGAAGCCATCGACAAGATGACGATCCATCAGGGCATGAAGGTCAACGTCTTCGCATCCGAAGAAATGTTCTCAGACCTTGTCAATCCCGTGCAGAGTGCCGTCGATCCCGATGGACGTCTATGGGTCGCCGCGTGGCCGACCTATCCGCATTGGAATCCGCTGGAGGCGATGAATGACAAGCTGCTGATCTTCCCGGACGACGACAATGACGGCGTGGCCGATCGATGCATTACGTTCGCTGACGGTCTGCACAATCCGACGGGCTTTGAATTCTGGAATGGCGGCGTGCTGGTCGCAATGGCTCCAGATATCTTCTTCCTGAAAGACACCGACGGCGATGATCGAGCCGACGTGAAAGAACGTATCTTCCATGGACTCGATTCCGCAGATACTCATCACACGGCCAATGCGTTCGTGATGAGCCCTGGCGGGAAGTTCTATTTCTCACGCGGTATCTTCCACGCCGAGAACTTTGAAACTCCATGGGGCCCGACCAAGCGATTTGGAACGGGCGGCACAGGCGTTTACGAATGGGATCCGGTCACGTTTGATATCAACTTCCATTTCCCGATCGGCCCGAATCCTCACGGTGACGTCTTCGACCAGTGGGGCAATCAGTTCGCAACCGACGGCACCGGCGGCACCGGAAACTACATCGGCATGCCAGGCCATGGGGCTCCGACACAGCTTTATGAAAAGCGAGTTCGCCCGGTCCCGGCGATTCAGATTCTGGACAGCCAGCATTTCCCCGAAGAGAACCGCGGCAACCTGTTGATCGCAAACGTGATCGGCTTCCAGGGAGTGACTCAATACAAATTCGAAAAACGCGGAGCCGGCTTCTTCGCGAAGGAAGTCGAGCCGATTCTGTACTCGTCTGACCAGAACTTCCGCCCCAGCGACATGGAGATCGGCGGCGACGGAGCCCTGTATGTGCTCGACTGGCAGAACCCGATCATCGGCCACATGCAGCACAACCTCCGCGACCCCAGCCGTGACCATCTCCACGGCCGCATTTACCGAGTGACCACCGAAGGCCGGGAAACTCAGCCAGTCCTGAAGCTGGACAAGGCGAGCACTGTCGAAGTAGTCGCAGCGCTCGGATCACCGACGCTGGCGGAGCGTTATCGGGCGCGGTTAGAGCTGACGTCGCGTGATCCAAAAGAAGTCGGTGCGGGAATTACCGACTGGCTGAAACAATTTGATGCCAGCAACCCTGATCATGCAAGGCACTTCGTCGAAGCACTCTGGACGTACCAGCGCAGAAAGGCAATTCAGACCACGATTCTCGATGACGTGCTGACCAGTCCAGCTTCAGAAGCTCGCGCCGCTGGGATTCGAGTCATCCGTGATTTTCACCGCGAGTTCCGCCTTCGTGATTCCTTCAATCAACGCCCAAGTGGAGACTTCGAAGCACGATTGTTGCAGCTGTCCATAGACCCCTCACCGCAAGTCCGCGCCGAAGTCGTAGTTGCTGCCACAGTCACAAATGGCCCACTCGCAGCCGAGATCATCTTCGCCGCCATGCAGACCGAACAGGATCCGCAGCTCACTTACGTCATCAACGAAGCTCGCGGTATCATCAATCTCGACGCGGCGATTCGTGAAACGCTGGCTCGCGGCGAGAAGCTTTCGACTAACGCCGAAGCTTATGCACTCTCCAACGCCAGCGTCGAAGATCTGCTGAAGATGGAAAAGACCGAGGGCGTTTATCGAGCCATCCTGACTCGAGAAAATGTCCCTGTCGAAACGCTGCAGACAGCACTGACTGGCCTCGCGAAACTTCGCAAGGTCGCCGAGATCGAAGAATTGTTCACGCTGATCGAAGAGCTGAACGCCAAAGCCAGCGTGAATGTGCTCAACAGCCTCAGTCAGTTGCTGGCCAGTCAGCCGGCCGATCAACTGGCGAAAGTCCGCGATCGCATTGCAACTCTCGCGACAACCGCGAAGTCCGGGGAAACTCGTCGAGTCGCCATTGCGGCCTGGATCAGTGCCGACAACAACGGCGACGCTGTCTTCGCAGCCGTCGAAAAGGAACAGCTCAAGCTGGAAGATGCCCTGCGAGCTGTTTCGCTGGTGACATCGGCGGAAGCGAAGAGTTCTCTGTTTGATCGACTGGCAAAGCTGGTGCCAACTCTGGCAGGTTCCAAAGGAGCCGCCCCGTTGACTCAGCCAGGTCTGCGAGTCGACTTCTATGCTCCAAGCCCCAGCAACGTGGCTCGTGAAACACTGCAGGCCATGACACCGGCCAACACCGGCGTGGCAACAACAATCGTGATGGATCAGCCGGTGCTGAAAACTCGCGATGCCTTTGCTCTGATGTTCACCGGACACATCGTGATCGAGAAGCCAGGCAAGTACAATTTCTTCATTGCCTCCGATGATGGCTCTCGCTTCTACATAGACGGCGAACTGCTCATCGACAACGACGGCCTGCATGGAATGGTCGAAAAAAAAGGCACAGCGCAGCTCAATGCTGGCCTGCATCCGATTGTCGCCACCTACTTTGATAACGGCGGCGGCGATGGGCTCAGCATGTCCTGGAGCGGCCCCGGCTTGGAGAAGCAAGAGATCCCCGCCAACGTGCTGGTGTCGGCCGCCGAACAGACAGTGCAGGACCTGGGGATCACGGCCATCATGGACATCCCTGGCAACGAAGCCGGTAAAACCACATTGCTCGCAAGCCTGTTGAAGGAGCGAGCCTCCGTCAATTCAAGCCTGCAATCACTGTCCACGATTCCGGTCGAAGCATGGCCGAAAGAACAATTGGGAAATCTCGCCGAAGCCGCCGTTTCGTATCTTGCGAGCCGTGAGCCCAAAGACCGCAATTCGGATCAGGCGCAACTCGCACTGAAGATCGCGGAAGGCGTCCGTACGCGGCTGGATGATGCTGGCCGAGTTCGCTTTGAAAAGCGACTGTCAGAAGTCGTCGTACCGCTGATCGCGTTGGGCACCGTTCGCGAACGCATGATTTATGACCGCGAGACCGTCGCTGTTCAGGCCGGACGTCCGGTTGAGTTCCGACTCACCAATACCGACAACATGCCTCACAACTTTGCCGTGGTACTTCCCGGCACAATGGCCGAAGTCGGCGAGCTTGCTGAAGCCACGGGTCGAGATCAGGACGCGGCGGCTCGCAATTTCATCCCGAAGAGCGACAAAGTCTTGGTCGCCAGCAAACTGGTTCAGCCGGAACAAACGGATTCCATCTTCTTTGAAGTGCCGAAGGAGCCTGGAATCTATCCGTACGTGTGCACGTATCCCGGTCACTGGCGTCGCATGTACGGAGCACTCTACGTCGTCGCGGATCTGAAAGCCTACGAAGCCGATCCCGCTGCGTACCTTGCCGCGAACAAGCTGGAGATGAGAGACGATCTGTTGAAATATCTCGGCCGCAACACCGACTGGCAGTTGGATGACTTGAAGGGCGATGTGATGCACCTGTCTCATCGAGCCAACAATTTCGCCGTCGGCCAGCAACTCTTCAAAGCCGCGGCCTGCGTTGGCTGTCACAAACTCAACGGCCAGGGCAACAACGTTGGTCCTGATCTGACCAAACTGCCGCCGGAGTATTCAAAAGTCGACGTTCTGGAACACATCCTGAACCCGTCGAAGAAGGTCGACAAGAAGTACCAGTCGAACGTGATCTCACTGACGTCTGGTAAGGTCCTCACCGGCCTCATCGTCGAAGAAACCGGCGACTCCTTGAAGCTCATCGACAACCCGTCCGCCCCCGACAAGATCACCGTGGTGCTGAAGTCCGACATCGAAGAACGCACCCCCAGCGAAGTCAGCATCATGCCCAAAGGCGTGCTGAACAAACTGACCCGCGAAGAGATTTTCGATTTGCTGGCGTATGTGCTCGGTGGTGGCGACAAGGAGAACGCGTTGTTCAAGGGGCATGAGCATTGATGTTGCGACAAGCAAAACTTGTCAGCGGCATAGACAGAGCGACCCTTTGTGACGCGGTACTCGTTAGGGGCGTCGCTGTGGATAGGCTGCGGGAAATCGAACGGATCTGGCGGTCTCGGCGCGACGAGTCTCTGTTCTCTGGGGTCGATGATTTCGTTTGGAACTGGGAGAACAAGGTAGAAGATATTGACTCCGGCGTGATGCTGCTTTCTGAGTTGAGATGCAACGACATGCCGCAGGGAGCAATTGCAGTCTCCACGAGATATCGCAACTCCCAATGTGATGAGCGAAACCATGTGCTCTATGTGGAATACCTTGAAAACGCACCATGGAACATTAAGGGCAACGCCTCTGGAG
>CAIJTV010000048.1:0-2165 GCA_903823635.1 uncultured Planctomycetaceae bacterium | reverse complement strand
GGTCTCGATTAATGACGCCATGGTGATGAGCATAAGCGATCGCGTCACACACCTTGTGCATGACATCCAGATTTTCCGTGAGCGTCATCGTTGTGATTCGCTTGTTCCACGGAATGCCATGGACACGTTTCATCACATAGTACGGCGTGCCTTCGCCTGTCTCTGCCAACTCATGAATCGGAATGATATTGGGATGAACCAGATTCGCTGTGACCAGAGCTTCGGACAGAAACATTTCACGTTTCTGGCGGTCTGCTCGTGAAACTGCTTTCGATGACTTCGACTTTCCCATGGTTCCTGAAAAGGCACCGGCACCAGACTTGAGGGTCTTGATCGCCAGTTCGCGATTCAGCGATCGCTGCCGCGCAACATAGACGACTCCCATACCGCCTTCCGCAAGCTTTTCAACGATTTCAAAGTCCGCGTCAGCTGTTTGCGTAAAGCTACCTGAGCCGGACACCGGGCGTTTGCGGATAGTTATCAGTTCATCAAGACTGGAGTTCTCAGAGGATGTCCAGATCTGCGATGAAACTTTATTGCCCGCCCCGGTTCCTGCTCCGGTCCCGCCGGACTGTGAGCTTGCCCCAATGCTCGAACTGGTTCCCGATTCCGGCTGCGAAGAATCAGAGTTCGATCCTGAGGGTTCGGGTGACCCGCTTTGGGAAAGAGCGACCGTGGATTTTCCACTTTGCGGGCCGGACTTTCGCTGGTCAGCAATCGTGGAGTCCGGAGTCTGACCCCTCGCCGCTGCAAGCCCTTCCCCTGACTGGTTGATAATGGTCGAGTTATCCGCGATCTCCTCTGGGTTTTCTGCGATCACAGTTCCGGAGAACGAATCTCCATCGGCAATTTCGTTGCTCTGTTCGGGAAGTATGGTTGCGAGATTGTCCTCGGAAATATCTGATCCCGCAGACATGCCGACAGAAGTTGCATCAGTGTTGCTAAGTGGATTATCAGACTCTTCCCCTGACTCCTCAACCGACGCCGGCTCCTGAGGAACGAAAGTGACCATCTCATTCGAGGACTCGTCGTCAAAACGCTCTGAATCGAACTCATCATCGTCGTCATCAAGGTGAATAGGCATCCCTGTAATCGTCGCGCCGTAATCGGTCTCCGCTTCCGGAGAGTCAGGTAGAGACTCTGGTACGAACGTGGCGTCCATGTTCACGGAATCGTCTCGAGAATTCTCATCACCTGATTTATGAGTCGACTGTTTTGATGGATCAGACATCGGAGGAACCTCGAACTTCAAGTTCTGCGTTTGGTGATGAGTGTTTTCTTTGGAATCGCGCTGCACGAGAGAATGTGCTCTGAGCCGTAGCCGACTCCTGTTGTCGCTTGCGGAATCGTCGCACCATCAATCCCACCAAAGCTGCTGATGAAGGATTCAGTGCTTCAGATACCAGCGTTGATGTTTCTTGCTCTGCTCCCGAAGCAGCGGAGACTGCCCGGTCAGCGTTGTTGATTTCCGGCGAGGTGCCCTTGTGAGCAGATTCCAGGGGGGTAGAGTCGACGTCCAGGCTGGCCTGCGGAATCTCCGAATCCTGGGCTTCAGGATTTGCGTCCGCTTCAGCAGGCTGCTCAAACGGAAGATCCTTCAATTGTTGTGCTGGACTACCTTCTGGTTCCGCATCATTCATTGTTCCGGGCTGGCCTCCGGAAATTTCAAATTCCACGATCGGCCGTTCGACTTTTTGACCACCGGTTTCAGAGATCAGCCAGATCTCGTAGCCAGCACCATCCTGAAGTTCCGGATTCTGCTCCACGAATTTTTCAAACGCCTCACGTGAAGAGATCAAACTGCTGTCGGTGATGCGTTCAACCACAACTTCGGCGGGCCCATCAGTTTCGTACTGCCGACGAATCTGGAAGTAAACCTCAGTGGAGAAGACGCTTCCGCCCACCGCCCCACTGCCGAATTCCGCGGTGCTCTGGGCTGACAGCACGGCCTGATTTTCAGGGGGAGCCACGTTGAATGGACGATCTGCACGAGGCACAAAGGTGCTTATAAACAGTGCTGGCGGTGCAGGAGTGACCGTGGGAATCTTGAACAAGGCGATACCATTCTCAAAGATATCCGGAGTATCAGAGCCACGATCCGAAACAGTTGTAGAGATGTCTGTCGAGGCTGCATCAAGGCCCGGGACTCTCTGAGTCACGCCACT
>CAIJTV010000047.1:0-3498 GCA_903823635.1 uncultured Planctomycetaceae bacterium | reverse complement strand
CCAGCTCTATCTCGAGTACCGCGAAACTCCGCTGGCGATCAATTTCCGCAAACCTACGATTCACGCGATGGTCTTGTTCGTCGATGAGACCACCAGCATCGAACGTCAGCTGAGTCGCGGGCGTGAAGTTCTGGAGTGGAACAAGAAAGCTCTGGCCGAAGGAAATCCACTGAAGGAAGTCCGAGTCACGGACTTCGACCCGGAAGCCGCCAAACGTCGCTATCGTGTTTTCAAAGATGAAACGTGGGAAGCTCTGCAGTCTCTGAAGGAGATTTATCACTATCACTTCGTAAATGCTCAGGGCTCCGTCGAAAGTGTCGAACGGAATATTCGTGAAGAGCTGGACTACCAGTCATCACTGGAACTGGATCCGGAAACTTACGACGCCGTTCGTCAATTGCCCATCGCCAGCGACTTGATTACTCACGCGCGGCAGGAGCTGGTGCGACGCATGGACAGCTATCAGCTGGAACAACGAACGCTGTTCCACAAAGTGATCAAGCTGATTGAGGATCGATTTATTCCGATCGTCATTCGCCATGCTATTCCGGGGCTGGCCATTGTGAACTCAGAGGACCCCGTGTTCGATGATCCTTCGGCTCTGGCTATGGTGATCGATATCTTCGCAGAACGTGGTTATCGAGCCATCGTGAACGTGAACCGTGCAGAGATTCCGGAGAGCGTCAATTTGCAGACCGGTCGCATCACGTGTTCCACAAAACGCATTTACCGGTTTCAGATTCGCTTTCAGGGCTCGGAGATTCGTCGCGGCGGGAGATAAGGCAAGAGCACACAATTCGAAAAGTAGCAGACATGGTCCAAATGCCGTAGCCTTGCGAAAGGATCGTTAGTGCGGACAGTATTCGATTTCGCCTTTGACTTTGACAGAATTTGACTCCCATTGGGCGTTGAGCCGGCATCTTCGGTGATCGTCAGTAAACGCTTAATCATCCCCGACACAGCAACGGAGATCTTAAGGATGCAGACTGCGAGCGACTCTGTGAAAACGATTCCTGGGCAAGGGGCAATGAAGCGGCCATGCATGCTGGCCGTGGTCATCTTCCTGATGATCGCCGCAGGGACAAGCTCCGCTCAGACGATCATCGCCGACGAACGCCCCGCGCTGCCTCGTAGTCAGCCCGTTGAGCCCGAGAACACTTCCGGGACCTTTGCGCTGAAGGACGGGTTCACGATGCAACTGGTCGCTGCGGAACCGCTGGTCACCGATCCCGTTGCCGGAGCATTCGATGAAGATGGACGACTCTATGTTGTCGAAATGAACGACTACCCTTACACCGACAAATCCACTGACAAGCCAAACGTGGAACGAACCGGTGACCTGCCTATTGGTAAGGTGCGACTTCTCGAAGACACAGACAACGACGGCGTCTTCGACAAAAGCCAGATCTTTGCTCGCGACTTTTCCTGGCCCACCGGCATCGCTGTCTATCGTGGCGGCATCTTTGTCGCAGCAACTCCTGACGTGTGGTATTTGAAAGACGAAGACGGCGACGGTCAGGCCGACACTCGCACAAAGATCTTCTCCGGCTTTCGCAAACTTAATGTTCAGGCGGTCGCCAACAATCTGATCTGGGGACTCGATCACAGGATTTACGGAGCGGGCGGCACAAACGGCGGCAAGATCATCAACGGTATCAACGAGTCGGTGCCTGCTGTCACAATCTCACGCAACGACTTCTGTTTCGATCCAACGAATCCCGCCTTTGAGTTGCTCTCCGGAGGTGCTCGCTTCGGCAACACGTTCGACGACTGGGGCAATCGTTTCATCTGCAATATTCGCAATCCGATTCAGCACATTGTTTTGGCTCAGCAGGCCGTGGTTCGCAACCCGGCCTTGAACGTCGGTAGCCCAATGAATGATGTGGCTGTAGCCGGCGACCAGATTCCAGTATTCCGCAGCAGCCCGCCTGAACCGTGGCGAGTCGTCAATGCCGCACGACTGTCGAATCAGGGCGATCCACGCATGCCGCGCAGTGAAAAGAATGCGCAGGGGTTTATGACGTCGGCATGCGGAGTCACGATTTATCGGGGCGATGCGTATCCGGCGGAATTTCGTCAGCAGGTGTTTCTGGCGGAGGTTGCTGGCAATCTGATTCATCGTCAGCAAATGAAAGCCACCGGAGCCACGTTTACTTCACAGCGAATGGACGACAAGTCCGAGTTTATGACTTCAACCGACAATTGGTTTCGCCCGGTCAACTTTCTGCATGCACCGGATGGAACGCTTTATGTGCTGGATATGTACCGGGAGACGATTGAGCATCCGTGGTCGATGCCCGACGATCTTAAAGCGTTGCTCGATCTGGAGAATGGGCGAGATCGTGGCCGTATCTATCGCCTGACGCCGCCGTCCTTTGAACGACGCGTGAGTGCTAAACTCTCCTCGGCGACAACCTCGGAGCTTGTCAGCCTGTTGCAGCATCCCAACGCGTGGCACCGCGAGACTGCTCATCGTCTCTTGTTTGAGCGACAGGACAAGTCCGCGTTGCCCTTGCTGCAGGCGATGTTAAGTGAGACCACGACTCCGCTGGGGAAGGTTCATGCCTTGTGGACTCTGCAGGGTTTTTCACAGTTGGATGAGGCTCTGCTCATCTCGGCTCTTCGCGATAGCGCGGCCGAAGTTCGCGAGCAGGCTGTTATTCTGGCAACTCGCAAGCGCACAGCAGATGAGAACAACAAGGCCGCGCTGTACTCAAGCGTTGTCCATGCCGAATTGCTGCGTTTGGCAACTGACGAATCCCCTCGAGTTCGCTTTCAGGTCGCTTTGGCGCTGGCTGATCATTCCGATGCGGCCAGCTTAGAGGCTCTGATGGCTATCGCTCGACGAGATGCCGCAGATCCGTGGATCGTGATTGCGGCATTAAGTTCTTCGCGTGAACTGGCTGCTCGTCTGCTGGATCAGGTGCTGCAGGATCCCGATTTTCTGTCAGATACTCAGAACCTCCCGTTGCTGAAACAATTGGCCACGGTCACAGGAGTACAGAAGAATTCAGAGCAGATGAATCGCATCGGTGATCGATTGCGAAAGCTGCCGTCGAAGCTTCGTTCATCGCCGGTTATGGAAGAACTTCTGCTGGCATTGGAAGAAGGACTGCGTCGCGGAGGCAGTCGACTGTCCATAGTGTGGTCGCAGACTCCGGCCGAACCACTGCTAAACGAGCGTATCAATCTGGCCGCCATCTGCATCAATGATTCGGCAAGGACTGTCCCCGAACGTCTGATGGCGCTCAGAGTACTCTCGTTCGCAGACGCCGCGATCGTAAGGGAAGCGACCGCAAGCCTGTTGACGACTCAGCAGCCCGCGGAAATTCAGACGGCGGTTGTCAAAGCAATTTCTTCCTATCAGGATGACGCCACAGCCCCGACTCTGCTGGCTGCATTTCCGAGTTCTACTCCGGCAGTTCAGTACGAGATCATTGAAGGTCTGGCCGGACATAATCAGCGTTTGCCAGTTCTGTTCGATGCCATTGCGGAGAT
>CAIJTV010000046.1:0-4060 GCA_903823635.1 uncultured Planctomycetaceae bacterium | reverse complement strand
GTGGCAGCAACCTTTCGAATATGAAGGTCGGATGGCCAGATGCCAGCAGTCTGCCGTCAGCATGGTTGAAGACTACAGAGCAGGAACGGCCATTCCTGCCATTTCACCAGAGTCGGTTAAGGTCTTTTGGCCAGAGGGCCAGGGACCAACAAAAGATCCGGCTCTGCTTGTTCCTCAGGCGATCAGCGTCGAGTTTGCAGGCGATTACTTCAGGAGTCAGTTTGACCGCTTTTTTTACGGTCTGGCTGGATCTCGTTCAAATCCATCGGCCGTACAATGTACCGTGCATCTGGAGCATTCTCCGAGGGCATTTAGAGCCGGGGCAGGGCAGACTATTCCGATTCTCCCTTTCGCAATTTGTGACGACCTTTCCGGAAAGGATTCGGGACCCGCAGTACAAACTCCGGGCTACTGGACTTCCAGTATTGAGTCCGGAAAAGGTCAGGACAAATATAGCTGGAATGCAGCGACTCATCAGTTTGAATCAGGCCCTGATGGGCTGCCTGAGATTACTGTGACAGTTTACTCAACAACTTCAATGGGAAATCCGGACTCCTTCATTCCAATCAGTTTTTCAAACGACAAAGGTAATGGTGGTGGAAATCACATCCCGGAGTGGATCAGAAATGGGTTAACTGGCGACGATTTGCAGTCGATGGGATATAGTGAACTGGCCTTTCCCGGCAGTGTGCCCGTGACAACATTGACGTCTCAGGACCTCCTGAATTGCCGGATCGCACTTCAGGAGAAATCCGGAGAAGCGTGCCTCATCTCGTTATGCTCAGCTCTGCCCGCCAAGACGGAAATAACGTCAATTACGCTCAAGCGTCCTGTCGCCGCCAGAGTCGTTCAGGTATCACAAATTGCCAGCGGGTCTCTCAAAGTGATTCTGCAACCATGCGTGATTGCGACTTCAACAGCAGTCACTTCTACAACACCGGATGCAACTGTCAATCGCTATGTTTACAGCGTCAGGCTTTCCCATTAGTGTCGTGTAGAAACCTGATCACGAGTCGTTGTATCCGCCAAAACAGGCTCGCAGTGGGCTTAACAGCAGATTCAGCGTTTTCGTTTACCGCCCAGCAGCAGGCGCCGGCGCTTGTTGGGGCCGTCATCTACGGCCGGGCGGTAGACAGTGGTGTTGCTGGTCAATAAATCAACAGGCCCTAGTCGTAAGCTCAAAAGCGAACTGGCGACGATCGATTTCTGATGACTGGCAGCCCCCATTTCAGAGCGACACACATTCCCGCAATCACAGGCAAACATGCAATCACAGCGATAGCCCGCGCTGTAACTCGGCCTTTCTGATGACCGACAAGAATCCCGCCTGCCCAACACATTGGCAGATTCTGCCGACTGGATGCATCTCACGGAACATTCTGCCTCTGCAGGCCCCTTAAGACTTTCTGGATTCCCCCAGCATCTCGAATCGATAACGCACCAAGGACCTTGCCGTCTCGTGCGCAGTCATTGCAAGAACATTCATCAGACGATCAGCATTCAGAACCGAGAACACTCCATGGTCGCTCCTCACGACACAACGGATAATTCTGTCCGCGACTTCCAGCGTCTGAAGACATCCTTGCATCGCCAGATCGTTGACGTCATCGACTTCAGCAAAGCTGAGTCAATGACGGAGAATGAATTGCGGTCGCAATTGCGGTCGCTGGCTGAATATCTTTGTGGTCGGCAGACCATCCCCGTCAGTCATCAGCAACGAGAGGCGATGGTCTCTGAAATCATGGACGAGATCTATGGTTTCGGTCCGATCGAATCCCTGATGGTCGATCCGTCAGTCACTGATATTCTGGTGAACGGGCCTGACCGAGTTCTGGTTGAACGAAACGGTGTACTGGAATCAACCAATATTCGTTTCGCGGATTCAGCTCACCTGATGCAGTTTATACATCGCCTGGTTGGCCGAGCGGGACGCCGTATCGATGAATCCAGTCCCATTGTGGACGCGCGACTTCCTGATGGATCTCGATTCAATGCCGTAATTCCGCCGCTCGCACTTTGCGGGCCAACGGTCTCAATTCGTCGCTTCGGCAATCGTCGTCTGCAGATGGAAGACATGATTAAGTACGGCTCGCTGGCGCCGGCTATCGCTGACTTTTTGATCCTTGCGATTCGCGGTCGAATGAACATTATCGTGAGTGGCGGGACTGGTGCCGGCAAGACAACTCTTCTTAACTGCATGAGCCGCTTCATTCCTGACTCTCAGCGTGTTGTCACAATTGAAGAAACGGCCGAACTTAGCCTGCAACAGCGTGACGTCATTCCGCTGGAAACACGACTGCCGAATATGGAAGGCAAAGGAGCGGTGACGCAACGCGATCTTCTTCGAAATGCGCTGCGAATGCGTCCTGACCGAATCATCGTCGGCGAATCGCGCGGTGCAGAAGTACTCGATATGCTGCAGGCAATGAATACTGGTCACGATGGATCCATGAGCACAGTCCACGCGAATGATACTCGCGAAACGCTGGACCGACTGGAACTGATGATTGCATTGTCTGGTGCGGACCTGCCATCCCGAATCGCCCGACAGTACATTGCCAATGCGGTGGATATCGTGATCCACGTTACTCGCCTGCATACGGGACATCGCCGAATCACTCGAGTGTCTGAAGTTTCGGGCATCAAAGATGGTGAGTATCGCATGGATGACATCTTCGTTTATCGAATCAACGGCGAAGACAAAAACGGACAGCCTCAAGGAAGCTTCTTCGCCACGGGTTATGTACCTGCGGCCCTCCGACGCCTGGCAATGACTGGCGTTAATGTCGAACAATACCGACCTCTGTTTGAAGCTCGTGAACTCAAAATGGAATAGTCTCGGAGTTCAGTGTCACAGTCTCTGAAGTTCTTTCATAGGAACTCCATCAGGCTCATTGATTCTGTTACTGCCGCACCTGCGAGTTGACTTAAAAGAAGCTTCGCAGGCCCGTGTTAAACACAGTACTCCAAAGATCGATTTCTCTCCTCGGATAACGCCATGATCGCCCCGAACCCTACACTCATGTCGCTGGATCGCAGACCGGAGTTTTCGGGTCTTCTTAAGGACGACACTCAGTTTGCCCGTGGAGACTCAGAAGGCATTGGAGAGTCTTTCAATGGCTGGTTTGACACCCTGATGATTCAATCAGGAATTCGAACATCTCCGGCAATCTGGCTCGGCCTCTGCCTGTTGAGTTCACTCGCGCTGGGAGGTGCCATATTTGTGGCAACAGAGCGGCCGTTTTTGACTGCGGCGGCTGCCATGATCGGGCTGAGTGTCCCAATGATCGGAGCTTCAATTGCTCGTTCACGTCGACAAAAGGCGATTATGGAACAGTTGCCCGGAATGGCGGATGAACTCTCTCGGTGTGCGCGTTCGGGTAGAAATCTGGAACACTCTTTCATGCTCGTCGCGGCCGACACTCCGGCTCCACTTGGAGAAGAACTCCGCATCAGTGCGCGGCGTATGGAGATGGGCATTGATGTTGGCAGTGCCGTAAAAGACCTCGCGGCCCGAACCGGTGTTTCCACACTGACAATGTTTACGTCCGCTCTGACAGTACATCAGGATACTGGTGGTGACTTGATTTCTGTCCTGGAAAGATTGGCTACGGCTGTTAGAGATCGTCTGCATTTCGTTGCCCGCCAACGTGCAGCAACGATTGCCAGTCGCATGGGCGCAATTCTGATGGTCGTCATTCCAATCATGGTCATGAGTTTCTATCTGTTCCGGGACCCAAATTACCTCAATAGTCTGACGGGGTCATTCTGGGGACGCCTATCCCTTTGGACTGCGATTGCCTTCCAGATTATTGGCTGCGGATTGGTATTTCGAATTCTGAGCAGAAGTGCACGTTTCTGAAATCTGCTGTTCTGGAACGCCACCAGTAAAGTTCTGCTGATCTCTGAGCACACGACCACGTGAGCAGTCGAAAAGGTTGAGGAGCACCGTTTATGTACGTCATCTATGCCGTGGCTGCGATCGGTGTCCTTGCCGGCATACTCGTGGTTCGAATACTCCTGAAGCCTTCCAGCCCGAGGACGCTGAGTCCATTTCAGC
>CAIJTV010000045.1:0-3953 GCA_903823635.1 uncultured Planctomycetaceae bacterium | reverse complement strand
GAACGTCCAAGCCATCCGGAGTTGTTGGACTATCTGGCCGTCAGTTTGATGGAAAACAACTGGTCGCTGAAGTCGTTGCATCGTTCGATTCTGATGTCGGCGACATATCAGCAGAATAGTGTTGGTAATCCGGCCAATCTGGAGACCGATCCGGACAATCGATATCTCTGGAAGATGAATCGTCGACGGCTGGAAGTTGAACCCTGGCGTGATGCCGTGCTGGCGGTTTCGGGGCAATTGGATCGACAAGTCGGCGGCGCGTCATCGCAATTGAACGACGATCATCGACGACGAACGTTGTATGGCTATGTCAGTCGCCATCAACTAAACGATCTGCTGCGATTGTTCGACTTTCCGGATCCAAATATCACGGCTGGCGAACGCTCGGTAACGACGGTACCGTTGCAGCAATTGTTCGTGCTGAACAGCGGATTTATGATCGGGCAGTCGAAAGCCTTGGCGGCTCGCATGACCAAAGAAGCGGAGACCGATGCGACTCGGATCGAACGCGTCTTCGGATTGCTCTACGGTCGTAAGCCGACCGACGATGAACAAAAGACAGCGTTGTTGTTTCTGACTGAGGGACAAAAATTTCCGGAGGATTCTCTTTCGTCGCTGGAGCAGTTCTGCCTTGCGATGCTGGGAACAAATGAGTTTGCGTACGTGGATTGATCGTTGTAGGAGTCCCGTCGACGGAGCGACGGGTGTACGGTAGACCTGTCGCTCCGTCGACAGGCAGATTTCTGACAGTTTTGGCTTCCAGAGACAGCAGGGGACGAACATGGCAAATCAGCTGCAGAATTCCTTCGGCGCATTTTCTTCGCGTCGTGAAATGCTGAGCCGTACCGCGGCCGGGTTTGGCATGCTCGGACTTGCCGGCGTTTGTGCGGGCGAGCAGTCGCCGACTAATCCTCTGACACCCAAGTCGTCGCACTTTGCTGCCAAAGCGAAGCATGTGATCTTCCTGTTCATGAATGGCGGTCCGTCGCATGTCGACACGTTTGATCCCAAGCCGGAACTGGTGAAGCAGGCCGGGAAGCCGGGGCCGGGCGGCAACTTTATGCCATCGCCGTTCGTGTTCAAAAAGATGGGACAGAGCGGCATCGAAGTCAGCGAGCTGTATCCTCACGTGGGAGAATGCATCGACGACATCTGTGTTGTGCGATCGATGTACACGAGCACTCCGAATCATGAACCGGGATTGTTCATGATGAACTCGGGCAATCAACAGCCGATTCGTCCGTCACTGGGATCATGGCTGACTTATGGGCTCGGCACCGAGAATCAAAATCTGCCGGGATTCGTTGTGCTGTGTCCGGGGAAGCCCGTCGTTGGCCCGGCATTGTGGTCCAACAGTTTTCTGCCCGGGATTTTTCAGGGCACGCATGTCAACAACGGCAACATCGATCCAGCCAAAGTGATCGGGCATCTCAAGAATACCGGCGTCACCTCGTCATCGCAGCGTCGCTTGCTGGATCTGATGCAGCAGATGAATCAGAAGCATCTGGAACAACGCCCGCAGGATACTCAGCTGGAAGCTCGCATTCAGTCGCTGGAAATCGCGTATCGGATGCAGTCCGAAGCTCAGGAAGCTTTTGATATTGGACGTGAATCCGAAACGACTCGAAAAGATTATGGCAGTGGTGAATTTGCCGATGGCTGCCTGATTGCTCGTCGGATGGTGGAACGTGGCGTGCGGATGGTGCAGGTGTTCTATGGCAGTGGACAGCCATGGGATGCTCACGGCGACATCATGGATCATCGGCGAGATGCTTTGAAGAGCGATCAGCCGATCGCCGCTTTGATTCGTGACCTGAAGGCTCGCGGATTGTTCGATGAGACGCTGATTATCTGGGGTGGAGAATTCGGCAGAACTCCGACGGCTCAGGGCGACAAGGGCCGTAATCACCACGCGACGGGATTTAGTATGTGGCTGGCTGGTGGTGGCATTCGCGGCGGCATGACTTACGGAGCCACAGATGATCTGGGCATCAAGGCCATCGACAAACGGATGAGCGTTCACGATCTGCATGCCACGATTCTGCATCAAATGGGGATCAATCACGAGGAACTAACATACCGCTATTCGGGCCGCGACTTCCGTCTGACGGATGTTTACGGCAATGTCGCGCATGAAATTATTGCCTGATGTGCGTTGGTAACCTTGTCCGAAGTTTGATTGAGCCCCGTCACTTCTTTACGGTCGACACAGATCCAGGATTCTTCTGGCCGAAATGATGGCAGCTTCGGGTCTTGCGAATTGACGAATGCTGACGTGAAGGGCATGGCGGACTTCAGAGGTCCCGATCAGTTCGTTTAACTGGCGTCGCAGACTCCGGCCGGCGTCGGCGTCCGTTTCATCGACCACCCTGGCAGCTTCGGCACGCTGAAGAAACTCCGCATTGGCATACTGATGATTGGATGCCGCGTGACTGAACGGAATCAGGATGGATGGAAGTCCTGCGCAGGCGAGTTCCTGCAGAGTCCCCGCGCCGCCGCGACTGATCACGACCGTTGAAGAAGCAAGCAGCTCCGGGAGATTCGGCAGGAACGAAAGCACTATCGCCGTTCGTCCTCGTCGAGCGTACTCGGCTGCAACCTGCGTCACCTGGGCTACTCCGGTCTGGTGAATAATTTCCCAGTCAGAGGGCACGCAGCGTTCATCGGCGAGAGCTTCCAGCACCAACCGATTCACCGAGGATGACCCCTGACTGCCGCCGAGGATCAATAGTCGCTGGCGTTTCAGCACCGGGGCTTCAGTTCGATTGCAAAGTTCAGCAATGCTGGTTCGCACGGGCGTTCCTGTGATCTCCACCGCACCGGGCCATGTGGACTGGTGAGTCGATTCGAAGGGAAGCCCGGCCAGAGTCACAGCCGCTCGAGGAGCCAGCAGACGCGTTGCTTTGCCGGGGACGGTGTTCTGTTCCATGAGCACCACAGGAATTTTCATTCGCGAAGCCGCGATGATTCCCGGAACACTGGCTGCAGCGCCAACGCCGATTGCCACATGCGGCTTAAACTCCCGGAGTTCTCTTTTGCCAATTCGAAACGAACGGATGACTCCCGGCAGCGTCAGAAGTTGGCCCAGTCGCCCACTTCGACCGGGCATGGATGCATAGGGGATCACTCGGAACAAACTCTGATCAAGACCGCTCTTCTGCAGGATTTGTGCGTCGACGGCGCGGCGACTGGTGAGAAACAACAGACGTACGTTCTCGTGCAGGCGGAGCAAGGCTTCGCAGACCGCGATCGCTGGAAAAAGATGACCGCCTGAACCACCGCCGATAAACACCAGTCGCAGTTCGGACAATCCCAAGTCGTCAGCCTTCACAGTACTCACTGACTCCGTCCGCAGAAACGACCAGCAGTCGTTTTGTCAGCGGATGATGCATGGTGGCAAAGTCCTGATTGACGCGGCTTCGTACCTGATCAATCAAAGCAGCGTCTTTCATGGAGACAGCAATAAAGAAATCACGGTTAGGCACACCCACAATTAATTCCGGTCCAAAGAGATCTCTTAGCCGCCCATGGAATCCGGGGTCCAGAATGCGTGAGCAGTTATAAGCATCAGGTCTGACTGGCATTAACATTCTCGGATGCGCGTCGTCTCCCAGCATCGTCACTTCCAGCGGATTTTCCTCGGCGTACTGCCGCAAGTTGGCGATCGCCAAGTCATGCAGTTCATCCAGCGACAGGTCCCACGTTTCCAGCATTTGCGGCTGAATGAAGCGATAAGAATCATCTTCATCAACCACGTAACCCACCGACAGGCCACCGACCCATGGCATCCGAACACGTTCCTCATTCCGTGAATCTTCATCCGCGGACAGCATCGGCAGAATATGGTCGCGAACTTCATGCAGAGCTGGCACCAACTGCTCCGGGCTTAGTTCCTGAAGTCTGACCAGCGTCGTCAAGCCAGGTAGAACAATCCGACGGAACTGTTCTGGCTG
>CAIJTV010000044.1:0-6206 GCA_903823635.1 uncultured Planctomycetaceae bacterium | reverse complement strand
CTTTCAGCCACGAAGAAGAAAATCGTGTTTTGCGGGCCTAATCGTGCGACGCGAGTTTCGGCTTCGATTTGAAGTGCTTGTGATGGACTGAAGACAAAATTATGCGTACAGAATTATAAAACATCGCGTGCAATATCGGGACATTCTGGTTTAGTGGCTGGCTAATTGCAGTTTGACAGGATCCTCATCAGTTGTCGCAGTTCATCGTCGACTTCATCAACAGAATCCACCGTGCTGGCGATTTCGGATCGCAGGATTTCTCGATAACGCAGCTTCATGCGACGCACGGCCTGCTTGATCGCATCTTCGGACATGCTGAGTTTCGGGCACAGATCGGCGTAGGGGATTCTGGCTGCGCCCTGGTTGATATGTGGCTCAAGCAGTTCAAACATCGTTCCGTGATTGCGTTGCTCATACTCGCTGCGGAGCATCGCAGCAACGTTCTGCAACAGAGTCATGGCCCAGCGACGTTCGAAGAGTTGATCGGCGGAGATCGAATCAGACGCCAGTTGATGGTATTGATGTTCGCCCGATTCAAAGTCGAGCGACAACATGATCCTGTCTCCGCCACGCTTTTCGGCCGTCTTGCTTCGATGATCAGCCGCCAGAAAATTTGAGACGGACTTGAGAAGGAACGAGCGGAAACGACCGCGTTCCTGATCCGCCGATTTCACAAACTCGGATTCCAGAAGATGCAGGAAGAACGCCTGCGTCAGATCCTCAGCGTTAGTCGGCGAATGCCCCTTTCGTCGAATGAAGGCATAGACGGGCAACCAGTAGATCTGACACAGATCCTCCATCGCAGCCCGAGCGGCGCTGCTGCTGTGATGACCGGCCGCGCGTACGATGCTCCATTGAGTCGTTGCGAAGCGATTGCGGCGAAGTTCTGTCATGGTCTGAATTGAACGCGATGTGGGCGGACGTTGTCGGGAGCCGAGGTGAAAACAGCAGAAATCCCCGGAAAAGACTGGGTTACAGCAATTTCTGAAAAACTCTGTCACCTTCGAACCGGGATTGCTTAGTACAGGATAGCATCATCCTTCACTGTGGAGTCCCCCATGTCAGAATCGTCCCGGAAGTGTGCTCAGTGTAACGCCGAATTGCCAGCGGACGGTGCGTCATCACTGTGTCCTCAGTGTTTGTTGCAAATTGGTTTTGAGACGCAGCCAGCCGTCAGATCCGGAGAACCCAGTTCTTCGGCGTATCGTCCCACGTTCATCCCGCCGACCGTTGAAGAACTGGCTTCTCATTTTCCGCAACTGGAGATTCTGGAGGTCCTGGGACATGGCGGCATGGGCGTGGTCTACAAGGCTCGCCAGATCGAACTTGATCGCGTCGTGGCGTTGAAAATTCTGCGGCCCAATATCAGCCAGGACGCCGGTTTTGCAGAGCGATTCCTGCGAGAAGCAAGGGCTCTGGCCAAGCTGAATCATCCCAACATCATTACGGTGTATGACTTCGGTCGAAAGGATGCACTGTATTTCTTCATCATGGAATTCGTTGACGGGACGAATCTGCGGCATGTGGAACGAGCCGGGCAACTCAGTCCGGCGGCCGCGTTGAATATCGTCCCTCAGATCTGTTCGGCGTTGCAGTACGCACACGATAACGGTGTGGTCCATCGTGACGTTAAGCCCGAGAATATTCTGCTGACGAAATCCGGCGACGTGAGAATAGCGGACTTCGGGCTCGCCAAGCTGGCAGGCATGGATGATCACGCACCGCTGACCGGAACCTGGCAGGTGATGGGCACACCGCATTACATGGCTCCTGAACAGTTTGAAAAACCAAACACCGTCGATCACCGAGCCGACATTTATTCGCTGGGGGTTGTCATCTACGAACTGCTCACTGGCGAACTTCCGATAGGTCGCTTTCGGCTACCATCAGAGAAAGTGCACGTCGACGTGCGGCTGGACGAAGTCGTGCTTCGAGCTTTGGATAAAGAGCCTGGTCGACGCTATCAGCGCGCGACGGATGTCGCAACGGCTGTTGATGCCGCATCGTCTGCCAGACCAGGTGAGCCGACTCATATTCAAAACGTCAGGCAATGGGCCAGCGCAACAGCGACGGCCGCGGGTGAGCGAATCAATACCTTGCAGAATCAGGCGATCAATGGAGAAACACTGCTTCGAGACGCTGTCAACTTGTTGGGAGCTCGAAGCCATGGGATTGGTACCATCCTGATGTGGGTTGGTGCCCTCAACGCCCTTGTTTCATTGGGACAAATGGACAGCGTGCATCGCCCCCGTTCGTCGGGCATGGAAGTCCCGGTGTTCGTTGCCGCGTGTCTTGCGTTTTGGTTTGGACGCCAGCTTCGCCGCAACGCCGTGTCGAAGCCGTTACGATGGGCCGGGTTGTTGTGTCTTCTGCCAGTCATTACAGATTTAGTCCTGCCCGACCTTTGCCGCATCCTGTTCATGGCAATGGGACTGATTGCTTCGCTGCATGAGAAGTTTTCGAATACCTCTAACGATGCTAAGGATGTCTCCGTCGCCGACAAATTTGCGAAAGGACTTGAACTAGTTCAGTCGGTGATGACTCCTCGATTGCTGCTATTGACGCTTGCGAGTGTCGGTGGATGGTGCATTGTATCGGGACTGTCGATCGGCGGATCGTCCATGTTCTGGTATCGCCATCTTGTGCCTTCTCTTTATGTTGTCGCCGATCATTCCGCGCAAGTCGTTCGCTTGAATTCAGAAGGACCTGTCGAGGTCAGCATAGTGTCAACAGAGACGACAGAGTGGCAGGGTATGGCTCTGGAGGGTTTGAAGCCCGAGCGACACACTCTTGAACTTCGAGGTGAGTCGAGGAATGGCAGCACGTTCATCGAGTTCGATTTTGAGACCAATCAGGCTCGAAGGCCGCTGGGCTCTGAATTCGAAAGGTCTTCGATCAATCGGGATGATGTTCAGAACTGGATGTCGTTGCTCGTGGATAACGTCAATCTTCTGCAACACCAGAAGGAAGTTGACAACGTGTATGACGTTGTGAGCCTGATGATGAAGACACGCGGCCTCGTTGACAGAATCAGCCTCGATGAGAACTCTTATCCAACTCTCCAACGACAACTGGAGAGACTGCTTCGCGATCCGCAATCCAGGTCCGGTCTGATTCCTGTTGGCCGACTCCTGGATCCCGATCTGTTCAGCGTCTCAAATTCCAATATTGCGGTTAGAGAGACGATCTCTCCGAAAGATTTCGCAATCCAGTTGTTTGTCAGTGGAGCGATTGCTGCTTTTGTCGTCGGGCTTCTGCGTGTGCTTCGAGTTCTCTACCGACAATTGTGGCGACCTGTTCTTTTTCCAATTTCTGATGCAGCGACCGATCAGGTCGTTGCAGATCGTGAATGGAAATGGTGCAGTGTTGCAATGTTGATGAATGGCCTGCTGGCATCGGCCGCGATGATCTTTGCCTTCGTTCTTTTGGGCTGGATGAATGCAGGTCGATCAGGCGGTAGTTTACTTGAACAGCACAGGTGGCTGGCGATCCCCATGTATCTGTGGCTTTGGGTCAGCTTCAGCATTGCTGTGGGTTCTTTGTTGGCTCGGCCGGTTCTTCGCAGTGTGGGCCATCGAATCGGACAACTAACGGCTATCGTTGCAATTCTGCTAATGCCGCTGGCCGTTATTACGTTTCCGGCCGGTCTGTCGGCTTGGATTCTGCTGACAAGCCCGCTTGGCAGGGACCTTTTCCGCATGCGGGGCGAATCAGTTAAGGCACCATTAACAACCGCGAACTGAGCCTTTTTCCTCACGAGTGTTCGTCTTCAGAGTGACGCAAGATACGGTGGGAATCATTTGCCGACGGTTCCCACCAGCGTTTGGCCAAGTGTGATTCTGGTTTGTGTTCCAGCCATGTCGAGGAGCAGGGAATCTTCTGTAATCGACAGGACCTTGGCCTGGAAGTCCGGAAACGATAGTTCTGAATCGGCCACGACAGATTGTTCGGTTTTCGAACGCTGGTCGATGAACCAGGCTTCTCGCTGAGAGCCATTCCAGACGGACGCCACAAAGCGAATGGACTTTTCCGGATCGACTTTTAGAGTTGGCGAACTCGTTACGGGCTCTTCTGAACTCACGGACGGTTCGGGTTCAGTCGAGACGGTTTCCACTTCGACGACGGTCGCAAACTGTCGACGAAAAAAGTGGATCGCTGATACCCTGAACTACACCTTAGCGGCGCAGGTTAAAGCCGCTTCAGGATCGCTCGCAGAACTTCGTCGTCGGAGGGAAGCGGGCTGTTGATAATCTTTCGCAATGGCACCGGGACTTCGTCCATCCGATAGGCCGTGGCTCGGCGATGAATTCCATAGATCGCCGTATTGAAGCGAACATCGGCGCGGACGTTCCACTGGGCGTTTGGTGGATCGAGCAGGATAACGGGAATACTACGGAGATTGCTTCGAGCGGCTTCCGAGAACCGATCGACTCGTTCTGCACCGACAAGGATCACGCAGTCTGTTTCCCCACGTTCCAGCATTGGGCCTGCAGAATATTCCACGGGGTTGAACCGAGGAAATCCGCGGCTGAGATTTACACTGAACGGATATCCCGTCTGCCAGCAGAGTACGCTGTCGGCACCAGTCACGTCACCGGGAATACGCATACGTCGCGCAACGAATCGAGTGAACATATTCAGATCGGTGACCAGTCGCAGCAAGGCTTCGACATTGGTATTTCCCGTGAGCGATTCCGTGAGACTCACGCCAAAGAAAACTGCTCCGTATTGGCTGCCCTTCATGCGTTGAACCAGTTGCCGCAAGGATTCGACAGCAACGCCTCCGACGGTCGGCTCAGAGATATCGATCCCCTTGAGAAGGGCTCTGAGCGTCCAGAGAACCTCGAAGTCGGAGCCCTTTTGAATTCGTAGAAAAGTGTCTGCTTTGGCAGAGGTTGCTGTGGCTTCAGAATCGACGACGACCACATGGCGATCTTTTCGACCGTTTGGTATCGAGAAGCCTGCTGCCTCTACAAATCTCTCCATGTGTCTGGGATGGCTGGTCAATGGATCGCAGGCCCAATAGATCACGAGATCAGAGCGATGCCGAACTTCTCCCAGCGTCGATGTAGATTCGCCGGCATTTTGAAACGCTACGATCGATGGGCCGTGGCCGATAGACGCCGTAGTGTCGATCGTTGCACCGATACGGTCCGCCAATTCGCAAACCGCTCGCTGGCCGTCTGTACTGCTGCGAGACAATCCGAAGAACAACGGAGCCCGCGCTTTGCGAATCATCCGGGCCGCTTCATCCAGAGCCTCTTCAAGATCAACATCGCGGCCATTGATGTCTGCGGGCGACGAGGGCAGGGCGGTACGAAGTGACTCAAACCACGGATTTGCCACAGAACAATGCGGTTGAAACTCCACAATGCGATCCTGTGCCACGCTGATAGAGAGATCATCGCAGACGCAGCCGCATCGATTGCAGGCAATGTCAGAATAAACCTGAACAGCAAAATCGTCTTCTGGTGCAGAGCCGGAGTCTTTCGTCCGTGGGACATCATTTCGCATTTGGATCTTTCGTTTGGATACCGGTTCGTACCTCCAGCCGTAAACCTCAGCAAGAAGCCAGACGCTGCCCGGATGGTCCACGGAGCTTGGTTGCTTCATAGACAAACATGGCGCAACGGTCAGGATGCTTGATCCCCGGAGATGTCTCGACACCGCTGGCCGTATCAACTCCCCATGGATTTGCCTGCTCCACAATGCCAGCAACGTTCTCTGGTGTCAGGCCGCCAGCCAGAATCAGGCGAGGTCGTGTCTGTTGCAGGTAAAGAGAAGGGATTCTCAGGTCGACGGTCATTCCGGTGCCCCCAAATTCTCCGGCCACAAAGGCATCCAGCAGGCAGGCGGCTAGTGGCACACGCTTTTGCAAATCATCGATAGTACGCATGTAGTCATCAAGCCGTTCCAGGGAAACTCGCAGAGCACGGATAATCAGTAGGTTTGGTCGCGCATCATGCAGTCGACAGATCAAATCCTGCGTTTCATCACCGTGAAACTGAACGGCCGTCAGACCAACTTCGTCGGAGGTTCTCGCAATGTCGGTAACTTCCGAATTGACGAAGACACCGACGATATCCGGGGGGCTAGTCTTTGTGCCATGGGTGCGGAAGACATTGGCGATCTCCGCCGCTGCGGAGACCGATATAAATCGCTTTGACTCGCTGAAGAAATTCAGACCGACAGCGCTCGCTCCCGCG
>CAIJTV010000043.1:0-9362 GCA_903823635.1 uncultured Planctomycetaceae bacterium | reverse complement strand
TCTCACTTCCGCACAAATCTGCAGCGCATGGCGGAGTTGTGTGATCAGCATTCGGTGCCCTTGCTGATGATTCTGCCGCCGTCCAATCTCAGCGATTGTCCTCCGTTCAAGCCGGAGTTCTCTCAATCACTTTCTGAATCTGACCGGGGCCACGTGGTCGAACTTTTGAAGCAGGCGCGGCAGATGGTCATTGGCCGTCCGGCTGAGGCCATCGCTATCGCGGAACAGATGACTCAAATCGATCCACAATATGCTCTGGCCTGGTATGAACTCGGTCATCTGCAACTCATCGCGAGAGATTTCTCGGCGGCCGAACGATCATTTCGCCGAGCCCGTGACGAAGATGTCTGTCCGCTGCGAATGACGACTCCGCTGGAAGCAACACTGCAGCAGGTTGTCGATGAATACCGTTTGCCGTTTCTGAATGCTCATGACCTGCTGAAGGCCCGCACGACAAATGGTATCGTCGGAGATAATGTTCTTGTCGACCATGTTCACCCTTCTTTCCGCGGGCATGAAGAAATCGCCATCGCGATTGCCGACTGGATGTTGTCTGCTCAGTTCGCCTCCGCTTCCAATCCCGACTGGAAACAGGCGACTCATCAGGAATGCCAGCAAAGACTGCAATCGCTCGACAATCTCTACTTCCTGCGCGGCCAGCGTCATCTTGAAAATCTGAAACTCTGGGCCGCAGGTCGATCCGGAGGACCGCCACTGAAGAAGGCGTTGCCTTGAATTCCTGATCCGAGCTGATCAAGATTTCGTACCATACAGTCAGACCGTTTCTTCAGAAAGGGCTTTTGCAATGCTGCTCGGCTACTCCCGATTTACAATTCCCGGAGTTGCGCTGGTGGCGATTGCTGTCGGAATTTTATCCGGCTGCAGTGAACGAAAACCAGCAGGGCCACTCGAGGGGACGACGGCTACTGAGTCGCAACCCATGACTCCGACAGCAACGCCGGCAGATGCAGAGACAGAAACGAAGTAACCCGATCACTTCAAACTCGCCAGTCGATCGGAGTTTCACCGACGCTCTGGAGATACTTATTGATCTGCGAAAATGGTCGAGTTCCAAAGAAACCTCGATGAGCAGACAACGGGGATGGATGCGGGCTGCGAATCACAAGGTGGCGGCTGTCAATCAGGCTGGCTTTCTCCTGAGCCGGGTTACCCCACAAGACACAGGCCACATGAGGTCTTTGATTGACGCACTGAATAATTCGGTTGGTAAATGTCTCCCAGCCACGATTGCGATGGCTGTTCGCTTCGTGAGCACGGACGGTCAGGACCGTATTCAGCAGCAATACTCCTTGACGTGCCCATGACTCCAGACAACCGTGGTCAGCAGGAGCAATCGCAAGGTCACTTTGCAGCTCTTTGAAGATGTTTCGCAATGAAGGCGGCAACTTGATCCCGCGACGAACGGAAAAACTCAGCCCGTGAGCTTGCCCCTCGTCGTGATAAGGATCCTGCCCCAGAATCAGGACTTTGACCTGATCCAATGGGGTCATCTGCAACGACTGAAACACGTCGTGCTCAGGTGGAAACACCGTGTGTTCAGAGCGTTCCTGCCGCACGAATGCTTCGAGTTGCAGCCACCATGGCGAAGTGATCTCTGTGGCTAAGGCCGCTTGCCATGAGACGGGAAGGTTCTGGAGTTTCACGGGTTAAAGGAACCTCGCAATGGCATTCTCGGAACTACTTTCACGATCACTAGTCGCGGGAAAACTCCATCTGCAGCCCGCCAGTCATGCCGGACAGAATGTTGTAGATAAAGGCATAAATCACGCCGCCGATAAAACTCCAACACGCTTCAGTCGAACTGTGCTTCGAGTTTCCATCGAAGGCATCGACTGAGAGTCTGGCATAGCAAACGGATTGGACATGGTAAGGCCTTTTGAAGAAGCTTCGTGAGAATCGAGCAACATGGGGTCTTTAAACGGACTCCCTGACGTTGTCAAACCAGTCGCCCCACAGGAAAACAGCCGCGTTGAGCCTGCAACGGGCCCGTTTCGTGGCACACCTAGCTTTGCTTCGCGGTTTCCCGATTCAATCGCAACTGCCCGCAGGCCGCGTCAATGTCCGCGCCTTTGCGTTTGCGAACAGTGGCCGTGATGCCGCACTCTTCCAGAATCATCAAAAACTGTTGCGTATCCGGATCGCGAGGAGCCGTCATGATTAACTCATTGACGCCATTCATCGGGATGAGATTCACGTGAGCATTCCGGCCACGCAGCAACCACGCCAGCTCTTCTGCATGCTCAGGCCGATCATTAATGCCGGCCATCAACACGTACTCATAAGAAATCCGCCGGCCGGTCACTTCAAAATAGTCGTCCGCCGCCTGCAGGATGTCCTGTATGCCAATGTTCCTGTTGACCGGCACAATCTCAGTTCGCAACGCATCATTCGGTGCATGCAATGAGACCGCCAGATTGTATTGCTGTCCCGACTGAGCCAGCTCGCGAATCTTCTCCGGCAAGCCCACCGTCGATACCGTGATACGACGAGCACCCAAACCAAATCCGTCCTCTGCAGTGAGAAATGTTAACGACTGCATCAACGCTTTGTAGTTGGCCAGCGGTTCCCCGATACCCATAACGACGACGTTGGTAATGTGCTCGTCGTCTTTCATCAGCCGATGCAGAACAAGCACCTGCTCAAAAATCTCCGTCGGGGTCAAATTGCGTTTGACTCCCAGCAGTCCACTCGCGCAAAACACGCAGCCCATCGCACAGCCAACCTGAGTACTGATGCAGACCGTACGACGATCCGGATCACGCATCAGCACGCATTCGACCAGTTCGCCATCCTGCAGTCGAAGCAGCAACTTTTCCGTAAGGTCTCGAGCAATCTGGTGACCGACGACTTCGAAGGGAGAAAACCGAAAACTCTGAGTCAGATTTTCACGCAATCCGATAGGCAGATCCGTCATCTGTTCAAACGAAGTGATCCGCCGCTGAACCAGCCATCTTCGAATCTGGCCTGCTCGATATCCGGGCTGCCCGACCGACTTCAACCAGCTCACCAGATCTTCCGGGCTGAGGTCCATAATCGGTCGACGCGTCTCCTGCGACAGCTCCACGATGGGAAGTCCCAAAGAGACCACCGGCCCGACGTCAGCAGCAACAGAAATTGTTTCAGGTTCAGTCACTCGAGGAGCCAGAAAAAAGCGTTGTTCAAAACATGAGAAGCAGCAAAACGTAATGCCGCGGACTCAATGCCCGAACATGATACCGTGAAAATCCCGGAATGTTGGCAACAACCGCAAATTCCTGAATTCCTCGCCGTTTACGAGATGTTCGACCGGTCCAGGATGTTCAATCGGTCCGGGAGCTCCACAGGACCGCCCGATCCTCACTACACAAGTGATCTCATTTCGCCGGCGCGGGCCCAGGAGCAGGCTCACGGGTCCGCGCGAGGTCACGTCGATAACGACGGATCAGATCGGCATATTCACTGTCCAGAACATCTTTCCCGGCATCGCTGTTTTCTCCGTCGAGCTCATCCTGAAGTTTCCCCCAGTCGCTTCGCTTCCCGCCTGGCGCGGTTGCATCGGGAGTTTTACCGTCGAACTGTGACGTGTTGCCGGAATCCTTTGGACTATCGATCGTGCCCACCTCGTCCGCGATTTGCTCGAGCTCTTCTCGCACTTTGCCTAATTGCTTGGCGGCTTCGTCGACCTTCTTCGCGGCTGTTTCGGATTCCTCCTTAGCAGCTTCTTCAAGTTTCTTCGCGGCATCTTCGGACAGTTGGTCTGACAATTCCTTCAACTTCTGTTTTTGCTCAGGAGTCATCTGCTGGTCTTTGGACTTTTCCGCCAGCTCTTTGAGTTCCTCTGCCAGTTGTTTTTCCTGTTCGCTGAGCTCCTCAGCCTTCTCCTGAGTCTCCTCGGTCTGTTTTTCCTCGATCTCCTCTTTCAGCTCTTCGGCCGCCTTCGCATCCTGATCCAGTTGCTGCTGAATGCGTTCCAGATCTTCGAGGAGTTGTCGTCTGGCTGCGGCGTCCAGAGTTTCTCCCCCGGGCGGAGCCTCATCATCAACGTAGATTGTCCACGGTCCCTGACAGACAACCTGAGGTCCGGGTACCGGTCGCTCATCCTGAGTACAAACCGTTACCGTCAGCGATTCACCAGACTTCGCGTTCAACGCTTTGAGGTCCAGCGTAAAGTTGTGCGACACAATCAACGCGCCAATCTTTAACGGCTCTGCAACAACCTTCGTTTTAGGGAGTTCCGCTTCCGCGGTTAAGGCATCGACAAGATCGGTCTGCGGTGCATCTGAATTCGCCGGGTTCAGCCGATACTCCATGCTGAGTGCGCCAATACCGATATCATCCGCCGCACCGCATTCGACCGTGAGCACTTCATCCGGGCGAACTCTCAATCCGTCTTCAATACCACCCACAGACAACGTAGGCGGAGTATCAGGCAGCACAATCAACCGGCGAGCTGTCTCGGTGGAAACACAGAGTCCGGCCTTGTTGAATGCCAGCAAATCGAAATCGCCTCCGCCCTGAGCTTCAAAGCGAAACACGGCCGATAAACCGTCCGGAGTCAATTCTACCGGCTTTTGAGGTTGAACTACTTTCGCCTGATCGGCTCTTGTCTCATCCTCTTCGTCGGAAACAGTGGCAACCGACTTCCAATTGGACCATTCGATTTGGACGTCGTGCACCGCTTCGTTGAACGTCAGACGAAGTTCAATCTGACTTCCGACAAGCACCTCCATATCGCCACTTGCTCCCTCAAATGTCACGGGGGCTCGACGAGTATACGCCGGAGCGACTGATGTCAGCGTGGCTGTCTGCAGGACCGGTGGATCACCGACCGTCAACTGAAACCACTCCGTCATCGCGCCGCCACCGTAGACTCGATACCGCAGCGATTCGCGAACACTCCGAAGCACAGACGTAAATTGTTGCTGCTCGGAATTCAGCAACATCGGTAACTCATCGATGATGCCTGACTCCGTGCGGAACTCCAGTTTCACATCCGTTGGTATTTCACCCGGAACGCCGTTTCGCCATTGGGGGATGGCCGTAAACTCAACGTCTGCATTCCGTGCGGCAACGCGATTACCTTCGTGTAGTTCAAAGTACAGATTGGACGCCGCGGCGAGATTTGCGAACGGCATGACGAAACGCTGGGCGAGCAATCCTGAACCGGTTGGCCATAACAGAACCGGGATTAGAATCATCACGAGGGCAACAGCCGCCATTGCACAACGTCGAATCGTGGAGCGACTTTTGACGATCCTGGAAGGACGAGCCACCTGAATGTGATCTTCGACACTCTGTCGCAGTCGTTCCTGCATGATTCGCGTACTGGCATCCGTGACGTCGACAGATTGCTGAATGGAGATCAGAGTCGCGACGGATTCCTGCAGTTCCGGAAACTCCAGATCTACCGCCGCGCCGAGTTCATCGACTGGCGGAACCTGCAGCAAAGGAATGATCAACCTTTGCGCAGCAATGATGGCTGTCAGTAACAGCGTGAGGGCTAAAAACGCGAGGCGAAAAAGACCGGGCAGTGAGAGCAGATAATCCAGACCACAGGACAGCAACACTCCTGCGATCAATATGCTGGCCGTTTCCGCAGTGCCACGCAACGCCGACTGAATTCGAATACGCCGTCGAACACGGTCCAGCAAGTCAGACAATCCCGCCACGGATGTGGATGCATCTGAGATCACCGGAAGCTCCGAAGGGGGCGAGTATGAGAATTCACGTTTCTGGCCGCTACACAAATAGTACTTTGAGCATCACGGCTTGTGTAGCTGTAACTCCAGAACGGACCTCGAAAGATGCGTTCACTGATTTATCTGCGGTTCAAACATCACCGATCAGAATTTCAGCACATCCGGATTCACAACATTCTGCGGAGTCCCATCCAGGAAGGCCCGGATGTTTTCAACACACCCCATCGTCAACTGGTCGATCCCTTCCTGAGTCTGATCGGCCGTATGAGGCGTCAGCACGACCTGCTCGCAGCTCAGAATCGGATGCTCGAGCGGCAACGGTTCCTGATCAAACACATCGAGACCCGCTCCGAAAAGTGCTTCACGATGCAACGCGTCAGCCAGCGCGGCGGAGTCCACAATGGCTCCGCGAGCGGTATTGATCAGAATCGCCGTCGGCTTCATCTTCGCGAACTGTGCAGATCCAATCAGGCCGGCTGTCTTTTCTGACAATCGAGTATGCAGAGAAATCACATCCGATGTCCGGAGTAATTCTTCCAGCTCGACATAGCGAAATCCCAGGTGCTCGGCTTTGGAAGCATCGGGATGAAGACTCCAGGCGACGACATTCATGCCAATTGCTCGGCATAGGCCGATCATCGCACAGCCGATGTTTCCAGTGCCAATAATCCCGATCTGTTTTCCGCTCAGTGACATCCCCAGATCACCACGCCAGCGACCAGCTTTCAGTTCGGACGTCATCCAGGCTGCTCGGCGAGCCACGGCCAGCATCAAAGCCAGAGCATGCTCAGCCACGACCGCGGCAGTTCGACCGGGAATATTGCTGACGACGATTTTTTGCTCGGTTGCGGTCGGCAGATCAATCGCATCATAGCCGATTCCGCAGACCGCTATCATCTTCAGTTTAGGAAGCTGCTGCAGGACCGCGCGAGGAATCTTCAGGCTGCCTCGTGAGTTCAACAGGATGTCCGCATCCTTCAGACGTCGCGTCTTTTCGGCATCGTCCGCTGGGCGATCAGAGTAAAGTCGAACGTCAGCAAATTCCTCCAGCAGTTTCAGATGAGGAGAACGACTGACCATCGGCGGCGAGTCAGCGGGAATTACGATAAGAGGTTTTGCAGACATGATTCAGACACGAGAGATGCGATATCGCGCGGAGCAGGAAGAGTACCATTTTATGCCACGAGTTTTATTCGACATCGCCGGGAACAGCATTCGAATCGCCGATCTGCATCGGAAAATCTCGCACATACAGAATTCGGCCTTCCCGTTTCACGTCCGCGCTGACCGTCATGTCCTGAGTGGTGGGAACAGGAGCATAGATCAGAATTCTCACACGTCCCTCAGGCATCTCAAAGCGTTTGAGGTCTGCATAAAAGTCATCTGCCGCGCTCCGCGCGACAAGTTTCAGCAGCGACTTTCGGAAGCATTCGGCAACCGGATTGTCCAGCTTTTCCGAATCGCCAGGACTCGAATTTCCGGAGGGAGTGAGGACCCCGAAAGGTAACCCGGAATCCAATTCCTCCGCCGGAGAACAGAACGTCGTCAGCAGGGAAGCACCACCAGCATACGTAAGCTGTTTTTTTGCATCGTCTGCTTTCAACGTGTGAATGCGTTTCCCATGGATGACGAAGTATTTGTTATCTTTTTGCATCGGGAATTTCTCGTTAAACGACAGCGTCAGAGCCGTCAGTTCCGGGCCACTTTGTTCCACATTCGCAATAGTCAGATTCCAGTCGTCCATCGTAAGTCGTCGACGGAAGATCATCGATTGGCTGCTGAATGGAGGAATGCGAGCCACAAAGCTGGCCGAGTTTCCGGAAGTCATAACGGCATCCACACGCTCATCCGCAGCTCCGGATGCAAGCAGCGTCTGGCGATCTTTATCGTCGAGCGTATAAAGATCTCCGGACGTCACAAACAGCGTTCGATACTCAAGCGAACTCCAGTGCGTCGCATCTTCCGCGCGAGCAACCGCCAGGGTATGCAGTGATGTTGTTTCTCCATAACCACGTTGACCAACGAACAGAAAAATCAGACTGAAGAAAACAGCCAGTCCTGCGATGGCTCCGTACGTCACAAGGAAATGCAGACGACGTTGCTTCGACAGGATCCAGCAGCCCGGAAAAATCAGACCCACATAACACATCGACAACAGAAAGATCAGAATCCAGGCATGGTCCGGCTGAGTTAGTTCTCGCATCCACATCAGAATCTCATCGTCATTCACCGTCGCTTCTTCCTGAGCCATATTGCCCCCGGTGCCGATCTGATTGAATGATTGTTCGGGCTCCGCCACCTCCTGGGTAAGTCCAGGTGGAGTCACGATCGGGGTCACGACCTGCAGACTAAGTCCATCTCGCTGGAAGTCGTGTCGCGTCACCAGACCATTGCCGACGGGAAACTCCGGGAACGGTTCATTGAGCGGAGCGAGAATTCCGGAAAACGACAGCGTCTGATTGTTGCCGTCTTTCATCAGATGCAATTGGCCACCGGATTTCAGCCACGACAACAAAGCCTGCTGACGGGGAGCTTCCCAGTCTGGCGCATGATCCAGAAACAAGGCATGCAGCCCGTTCATCGCAGTCGCATACGGCGGAAAAATCTCCGCCGGCATATGCTTGATCGTCGTTGGAGACTTTGTGGCCACTCCCTGCTGATCCAGAATCACAGCAGGCAACGAAAGCTGAGCTTCCTTGGAATCTCGATTGCGATCAAAAATAACGCGAGGCTGATCCATCGGGTTGAACGTATATGTTTTCTCCTCCGTCTGCAGATCAAAATACCACGTGGCCATATTGCCCAGGATGTACGGATAGAACTGTACCCAGCGGCGTGAGTTCGGGCTGACGAATACGGGCTGAGTCGAAATGCCACCGACTTCGTTGAGTGCTCCGGTAACACGTCTCAGGCGTGCTGTCGCCTCAATCGGCTGATCGCTTAGATTGTCGACCAGAATTGACAAGGGCATGAATTGGCCCGTGACAACTCGCCCATCAAACCCCCACACGACTTCAACGACTCGGAGCTGCTGACTGTCCTGAGCAATCACGGTCGGGACAAAAATGCTGCCGACAATCAAGGCCATCAAAAATATCGGCGTTGTTCTGTTCACATTGCCCCTTCCGATATGAGCGTGGCCGATGACTTTTCAATGAGCGGAGAATTCATCGGGATTCCGTCATCAAGCCGCTGCAGCAATCGCGGAGCCAGTGTTAATGTCAGGCCGCGAAAGCACAACATCATCAGGATATGCCACGCAAGGACGAGCACAGACACAAGTACGGCTGTTGATCGTAATCTGGAGAACGCATAGAACGGAGCCGTTTTAGAAATCCCCGCGAGTCTGTTTGATGCGAGGATGCTCTCATTGGCCCAGATACTTCCGTCGGGACGCATGAGACAGCAGACAGAGGATATCGTCGCCGTTAATCGTTCGATCTTCTCCTGTCGCTCGATTTCATCTCTTGGGTCGCTGCTGGGGATTGTAAAGTTTTCAGAGAAGCGTTGTTCCTGGATGCCAAAAAAAGGGCTCAATGTGGACACTCCGAAGCTATATCCGAACTCACCCGGCGTTAACAAAAAAGCGGAGCCTGCAACCCAGACGCCCAGCACAGTGATAGCCGCCATGACAGAGCGAGCCTGTGTCGGCGAACGTAACCC
>CAIJTV010000042.1:0-4220 GCA_903823635.1 uncultured Planctomycetaceae bacterium | reverse complement strand
GGCCTTTTGTAGTGTCCTGAACCAGGACCAGTGGTCTGATTCGTTGGCTGACGTAACTTTCAGAGCCCTCACCGATTAACTTGGTGTGGGCTCTTTTCGTTTCTGAAAGATTGTGGCGGAATCCATTATGCCAGTCTCTGAAATCGACCAACAGGCCATGCTCGATTACTCTCTGCAGCTAAGCAGCACACTGCCCGACAGCAGCCGAGGGGCATTGGGACTTCTTGCCAGTGAAGCCATTCGCGTCATCGGCGAATTATCTCATGTTGCCCACGCACACCTGCTGATTATCAAATCACGCAACCGATCACAGCCAGTGGCAACTTTGTGCGCAGAGTGGTCTGCTTCCGGGAACCTGCCTGTTGGAGCAGCACTGCAGGAAGTCCCGATTCCTTTTTTCGGCGACACTGCCTTGAAGTGTCTGCAGCAGGGCAACTCTTTCTTTACGACGTTTGATGAGCGAAACCATGCCTGCAGCAAACTGGTCTCCGGCCTGCTCCGCGAGTTAAATCTGACCAGTTGCGAGATGATACCCGTGATTTCAACGGGACAACTGACCGCAATTATCGGGCTGGCTCATAACGGCAATAGTGAATTCCTCTGCGATCAGACCCGACGACTGATTCAGTTGACCGGTGGCGTCCTGATGCAGTCGGTACTCTTTGCACGCCGCGAACGAAAACGACGTCGCAGCCACTTTCAGTGGAAACGCGTCGCCAATGGAGCTTGTGATTTCGCGCTGCGAGTCAACCTGCAGGGAGAAATCATTCGGGCACTTCCCTTCCGGCAAACCAATCCTCCGAATGTGAAGGGGCTGCTGCTTTCGGAGTTTGTTTCTCCGGGGTCTGCCGAAGCTATTCGTGACATGATTCGTGATGCCTCAGAAACGACTGAGCCGCGATCGCTGCAGATCTTCGGCATCAATGCCAACGGACGACCTTGCTCTTATGCCGTGCGAATCGAACCGCCCGCGCACAAATCACGATTTCGCATCGTCACCTTGTATCTGACAAACAACGATCTCGAACGTGCACACGAAGCAGAACTGTGTGATCTTCGCTCCCAACTGAGCCGAGCGGCAAGACTGAGTATCCTTGGTAACATTGCCACCGAGTTTGCTCACCAACTGGCTCAGCCACTTCAAGCCATCTCCAATCACGTATTCACGATTATATCGCGAGTCAAAAAGAACGAATCTCCGGAATCGTTTCTGAAGTGTGTTGAAGCAGTAGAAACCAGTGCCAACCATGCCGGCGATATTATCAGAAGCCTTCGAGATTTCCTGACGAATCGCCGCGTTCCAATCGCCCCGGTTCGCCTCTCCAAAATGATCACACACGCAGTCGCGATGGTCGAAGTTCAGATGGATCGATTTGGAACAATCATCAATGTGCTTGATCCGGAAGAATTACTGCACCCGAGGCATGGTCAGGACGTTTACGTCGATGAGGTCCAGACGACCCATGTCCTGATTAATCTGTTGGTAAATGCGATGGAAGCGTGCTCCGATGCGGAAACCCTGAACCCGGAGATTACCATCACAGCCAAACTGGATTCTTCTCGGAAGAATGCGATTGTGGAGGTGTCTGACAACGGCCCGGGGATTCTGCTAAAAAATCCCGATGGCGTGTTTGATCGCTTCTTTACCACAAAATCAGAAGGCTTCGGTATAGGTCTGGCCATCTGTCGCGATGTGATTGAACGCCAACATGGCAGCATTCACGCTCACAACAATCCCGAAAAGGGATGCTGCTTTTGGTTTACTCTGTCTCTGGGACCGACCGAAACTAAACTCGATGAGTCATCGACAAGCCATTGACGGCGTTATTGCTCGGCGACTCAGATGCTGTCTGATTTCTCGAACAAAGTCATCGAATGCCTCGTTCGAATTGAATGCTCTGCGTGGCAAAATAATGGCCGAAATTGACGTTACGTAGATGAAGCAATATTCTGAATTCACGCGGATTTGATCGGTTGCGTCCCAGCCATACGTTGAGAGACTTGAAGGACGTTGAACACTGATCGAATCGTCGTTCAATGTGAGTAAGCAGTTTCCGAGCAATGAGCGGGTTGATCCTTCATTCAACATTCTCCGTATCAATCGTGCCTGTCTGCGCTTCCACGCAAACGGGGCGTAAAAGAACAGGACCGGCGGTACCGCAAAAAACCATCTCAATTGGGTCAGACCATCCAGATAGCCGCGGTCATTTCTCTGCACCAGCAACGGCGTCAGCAGTAACGCAAGAATCATGAACAGCGGGATCACGATTCGTGACACCAGAAGTCTGCGGCGCAGTTCCGGGGAATGTTTGTGGTGGAAGTGATTGAACTCCACAAAATCATCCGCAGTGAGTTCATACTGAATCGCAGTCATGGAGTTTTCGTCTCAGCGGGAACCTGCCCATCACGCAGTTCTTCCTGCACAGCATCAGCCTCACGGCCCTGAGGTCGGATCATCTCGAAGTATCTTCGAATGGTCTGACGATGCCCCAACGGGATCGACTCAGATTCTAATGCGGATTCACTGAGTGCTTCATACTGCCCGGCTTTTTCACGATACTGTCGCACCGACTCCTGCTGTTCCATCTCACCAGTAATCGTCTCTTTGTCGACATCTCCCTGGCCCGAATCCTGCCCGGTCAGCTTCAACTCATTCCCGGTCTTCTGCAGAGCCGTCTTGCTCCCGGCCATACCGGTCGAGCCTTTGCCCGCTTTGTTACCGCCCTTCCGGCTGCCCTGCGCCAGATTACGACTTTCACTTTCACATTGAGCTTTGCATTCGCCAAGGAATTGACTTTGCTTCTTCAGCAGGTCTGATAACTCCTGTTTCTTTCCCTGTTGCTCACATTCTTCCGCCAGAGCTTTGGCACCTTCTTCAAACTGCTCTTCGTCACCGTTGGAAAGTCCCTTGGTCATCTTGTCGAGACTCTTCTGGATATCCTTCGTCTGATTATGCTCGCCCGCTTTCTGTTGAGCCTGTTCCAGCTTCTCTTTGACAGCTTTCTCTGTCTTGCGGTCCAGTTGCGGCTTTGTCATCTGAGATAGCTCTTCCGCTGCCTTCTGCATGTCGCCCTTCGACAAAGCAGCACCTGCTGCGGCCGTAGGCTCGGCCAATGCCAGGGCTTCGCCAATCTCCATGAGCTGTGATTCGACAGCCGGATCGCTTAACTGCTGCTGCATTTCCTGAAGAGACGCTTCCATCTCCGATAGTTTTGCCAATGCCTCTTTGGGAGTTGTACCGGGAGCAGCCAGAACTTTGAGTTGCTGGTTCATCTCCTCCAGCATCTTGTCGAGTTCCGCGTCCTTATGCTGCTCCTGAAACTCCTTCAGTTCTTCCAGACTCTCAGAAGCCTGAACAGCCTGCTCCGCGACGACTTCATTCGCTGTTACAGAAGCCTGCAGAATCTCACGAGGAGCAGCCAGGAATCCGAGCAAAAACACAAAGACCGCTCCCACGACTGCAACGTTCCACAATGGAGGAGCTTTGACAGGCAGAATCTTCTGCAGGTCCACTGATGCCAGATGCGCAGCCGCATCTTCAATCTGCAGTCTGCGAACAGCATCTTCACCAGGAGCATCGAGGAACTGTAGTGCGGTTTGAATTCGATCCTTCAGGTGACAGGTGCTGTCGATGAACCTTGCCGCCGTGACCAATGAACATGATCGAAGGAACGCAAATCCGACGGCGCCTAAAACCGGCAAGGCGATGGCCACGAGAATCCAGATCCATGAAAACGCGCCGTGGCTCATGATTCGCAGGATCGCCAATACGCAGCCAGCACCGGCTCCGCACAACAGTCCAGTGGAAGCACATTGCCAAAGCCACTGTTGCTGCTGATGCTGCCTGACAGCCTGCAATTGTTGTTCAAACTTATGCGTCACAAACTCACCCTTGAAGCCCTGAAGGATTCCCTGACGGCGCTGTCGAACAATCGATTTCCAGACCCCGAATCGGTGGCTGAGGATCTACGCCACGAGAATCATGACTCTACTACTGAGAACGGTCCAGCGACAGACAGAAATTGAACGTCTTTCCACGTTCATCGCATGCAAATTCCATTCAATGTCCTCCGCGAGCAGCATGTGGATTGAATCATGCATTCGTGTTGCGATTAACGGCCCGACAAAGACGAAGTCGAGCGACGACGCGGCGGCTTCGCCGCTAAACGATAAAATCAACAGACCGTTTCGGGATGTTGAGACCGCTTTCACGAGCAGAT
>CAIJTV010000041.1:0-9212 GCA_903823635.1 uncultured Planctomycetaceae bacterium | reverse complement strand
CACCCTGCCTGATCGGAGAACTCTGCCGAGGTCTCTGCAGAACTGCACCCGGCCTGCCGCGTCGGGTTAAATTAACACCGGAACAACGCGCAGCAGCGGACACAGAATCCATGGTGATGATCGACCAGTCGACCAGCGAACAGCCAGTTTCCACCGGCAGCATCGGCCAGTCTTCCCTGCTTGCCTGACTCGAGTAAAGATGTAGGGATTTCGGGGATTGTGCGGGGTGACTCATTGGCCATGAGAGCCGCTCCTGATACAGACGTGAAGCCGCGCGAGTGGACTGCCGCTTATCGAGATAACTGTGAGCACACTCAAGGTATGATCAGTCAATCAGGCGAGCGATCGCATTCCAGACCACGTTGAGTCCTGGGTAAATCATGATCACCAGGAACAACAGGGAAGCGATGAGAGAGTACTTTGCGAGTCGACTGCGTCTGCGGGCGAGATGCACCGTCGCTCCACAAATGCCAAGAGACGTTAATGAGGCAATCGCGTGCCTCCAGTAATCAACGGCACCACGAGATGTGATATCCTTGACTCCAGCCAGTTCAATCACAGACGCAACCAGCACCAGCAGGTAAATGGGAATCAGAGCCACGTTGGCGGCTATGATTGTGGTGCGGTCTCGCGAATGCTCGTCGGAGCCCCTGAATCTCGCAGTTGGCGTCGCGGGAGGCAGATACGGGTTCTCCGCAGCAGTCGATATCTTGTCGTTTGCGTGAGTCTTCGCCATGGATTCATTTTCGATTGAAAGGGATCGCTGGCAACATCATAACCAGATCTTTTGCTCCGAACCTACGCACTCCGTCAACCTGCAGAGACTCGCCCGTTGATTATGTGGAGGATTCGCCGTATCGTCCTGGTACAGGAGACCAATATGAAAACAACAATCCCAATGGCGATCGTTTTGCTGGCCTGCGTTTCTTCGCCTGTTCTTCATGCGGAGGAACCTCTGAAAATCAGTGGCAAGACGATGGGGTCGTATTATGCCATCGTAATTGATTCACCAGGCAGCGCTGATGGGGAGCGATTGCAGAAAGAGATTGAAGAAAAATTTGCCGAGATCAATCGACAGATGTCGACGTGGGATGAGTCATCACAGATCTCAAAATTCAATCAATCAAAGTCCACCGAATGGTTTGAGGTCGGAACTGACTTTGCGGTTGTCGCACAGGAAGCCAAAGGATTGCACGAGGTGACTCAGGGAGCGATGGACGTTACGGTTTCGCCTCTGGTAGATCTGTGGGGCTTCGGGAAGAACAAACGACGAAAGTTGCCGACGGAAAAAGAGATTGCAGCGGCTCTGAAGTTTGTTGGCATGCAGCACGTCGAGGTGCGTCTGGATCCGCCGGCCATACGAAAAGATCTCCCGGAGATTCAAGTAAGCTTCTCTGCTCTGGCTCCTGGTTACGCCGCCGATGAAGTGTGTGAAATCCTGCGATCTCATCAATTGAAATCTTATGTCGTCGACGTGGGCGGTGAAAATCGAGCTGGTGAAGCCAAAGCCAGCGGCGACGCGTGGCGACTGGGTGTAGAGTCTCCGCTGGGTGGTCTGCATAAAGTGGTGGAACTTACCAATCAGTCGATCGCGACTTCGGGCGACTATCGCAGCTTCTTTATGGCCGGTGGTAAGAAGTACTCGCATGTTCTGAACCCCCAAACAGGTCGACCAGTCGAGCATCCTCCGGCCAGCGTTTCCGTCATTCATGAATCGTGCATGACAGCCGATGGGCTCGCCACCGCGATGATGGTGCTTGGTCCGGAAAAAGGCATTGAACTTGCCAAAACGGTAGGCGTCGACGTCATGTTTCTGGATCTCACAAAGGATGGCATGCTGAACGAGCAGAGCATTGGTGTTTTTGCTGCGGAACAGGCGAGTCCAACGAAGAATCCGTGAGATGAAAGCCTGGCCGTGTCAGAACAAGCGATTGTCGATGGGACCGGAGAGATAGCAGCGGGGCAAGGCGCGGATGGTCGACCGAGAGCGATCGCTGTTGGAGTCATTCGATTAATGGCGACGCTGTGTCTGGCTGCGACAGCCCTCAGCTTGTTGGCTCGTTATTGGTGGCTGGCCGATTTGATTGCTAATCTCCGAGTTCAATTAATTATTGGGCTGATCTTCTCACTTGTTTGTATTATTTGTGTGCGGCAGAAACGGCTCGCAGTCTGCGTAATGTTGGCTTTGATCTGGCACTGTTCATGGATCACGCCGTATCTGTTTGCTCCTCAAAAGCCGAATGGTGTTCGTTCGTTGAAGATCTGCACTGTGAATGTCCTTACGCAGAATTCGCAACACGATAAGGTCCTTACGGTTTTGAAGACTGCAGATCCGGATGTGATTGCCGTTCTGGAACTGGGGACAGCGCTTGAATCTCGCTTCATCGAAGAATTGAGCGATCTCTATCCTTATCGAATCACACAGCCCAGTGACGGCGGGAACTTCGGAATCGGCCTTTGGTCGAAGATGCCTCTTCAGGATGAGACGATTTTTAATCTGACAGTTCCACTGGTGTCGTCGATCTCAGCAACGGTGAGCTGGGAGGGGCAAGTGGTTCGGCTGTTTGCAACTCATCCGATTCCTCCAATCAACGCGCGATACTTTCAGGCCCGCAATCGGCATCTGGAATTGCTGGCGGACAGAATCCGGAAGCAAAGCGAGCCCACTGGAGAGGCCAGTACAGTGGTGGTTGGCGATCTCAATTTGACGCCGTGGTCACCGTGGTATCGAAAGTTTCTGAGGGATTCGGAAATGGACGACTGTGTTCATGGCGATCGAATGGCGTCGCTCAGTCCGACTTGGTATCGCTGGCCCATGTTTCCATTTGGACTGGTTCTGGACCATGGTTTTTGCAGTGGGGCGCTTATCTGCTCAAGTCGAAAAGTGCTGGAAGACATCGGATCTGACCATCGTCCAGTCTTGCTGGAGTTCATTCGCCGCCGGGAATCTCCGCATCTGGAAGTCGAGAATCTGGAGAAAAAGTGACTGGCAATCCCGGAGTCTGCCGATAAGATGCCCCGTCCCTCGCACGGGGTAAGAGCCTGTGCGACTTAACACCCAACAAATAGCGATCGCAGTCCATCAGAATATGAGGCCTGCAAGCAGTACACTGTCGCGGGGTGGAGCAGCCTGGTAGCTCGCGAGGCTCATAACCTCGAGGTCGTCGGTTCAAATCCGGCCCCCGCCACTTAAACCCCGGTGTCGAATCTATTTCGACCCCGGGGTTTTTTCATGCGCCAACGGCGAGACATCAACAAAGAGCCATCAGTATCCCAAGTCTTCGCAACAACTTGCGCTGAGCGACGTTCTCTGCCGGTTGCCTTTGTCGAAAAACAGAGACACTGCCAAACGACGCTCTCGGGTCGACTCGGTCCCCAAAAACGCCCTTTGTCTCTCCAAAACTCAGAGACACTCGCCCCGGGTTAAGACCCTCGTTGGCTTCACTGTAAACTCCTGGAATTCCAATTCGACATCTGGGGTTATGCGACCGTGGGGTTATGGACCGAAGATCGAAGGCCGTTGTTCGTGGCAATCGGGCTCTCTCGAACGTACGACCGCACGAAGCAAAATCAATTATATCGTCGTCGAATTCAAACGCGAAGGCATGATCCATCCGTACTCGCGACGACGACTTGGGTGGCAGTCGCTGCAAATCGATTGTTGCTGTTTGCCGGCATCAAAATGGACCGGCACGATCTCGGCCTTGGCAACTCATGACACGCCCTCCTGTGTGGTTTGGGCTGGAGTCATTTCATGCCAGTGTTGCGATCACTTCCTCGTTCCACGGACTTCCATCCGTAGCCAACATGACTGCGCCACTTGATGGAGTGCCGCCGACTAGGCGAGTCAAATCGATGCCACTCCGGCGTGTCGGACGCGTGTCGGACCGGAGCAGTTTGCAAAGACCCGTTTTCTAGGGCCTCGATGTGACCGACGCGAGTCCCCTGCCGAAGCGGAGTGCTTGGTTGCTCCGAGACGCAATCAACCAGCGGACAAACTGACAATCCGAAGGTTCCTCATGGTTTCTTTGTTCTCGCACTGTGCGAGGCGTTGCGCGGAAATGCGGACACGGACTAAGGCGCTGCAAAACAATTAACTACCGGATTGGTATTGTGAACATCGGTCCGAAACTGGACACTTTCGGCTATGCCGGAAGCAAATATAGTGCGATGGATTCGCGAGAAGTTTATAGCGATCGTTGGGGATCTTGACGAGCGTGGACGTCGGCGATGGGCGGCAGCTGAAGCAAGGTCGCTCGGTCGCGGCGGAATCGCCGCTGTTGCCGAAGCAACGGGCTTGTCTGATCGGACGATCCGTAATGGAATTCAGGAGCTTGATGATCCGAGCGCCGCTTCCGCAGATCGGCAGCGTCGTCCCGGAGCGGGGCGACCGAGTTGCGAGAGCCTGCAACCCGAATTGATTTATGCGATTGAGTCGCTCGTAGAAGCCGAAACGCGGGGAGACCCAATGGTTCCGTTACGCTGGATCTGTCAGGGGACACGTCAACTGGCCAAGGAGCTTCGACAGCAGGGATTTCAAGTCAGCAGTACCAAAGTCGGGCAGTTGTTGCGTTCGCAGGGATACCGTCTGCAGGTCAACCGCAAGAAGATCGAAGGGAAACAGCATCCCGATCGCGATGCACAGTTCCGGCATATTGCCTCGCGAGTGAAAGCGTTTCAGAAGACCAGTCAGCCCGTGATCTCGGTCGATACAAAGAAGAAGGAACCGCTGGGAAACATGAAGAATTCCGGGAAAAGGTACCGCATGAAAGGGGCTCCTCGAAAGGTCACAACGCATGACATTCCCGACAAAGAACTCGGCAAGGCTGTGCCCTATGGCGTTTACGATATCACACACAACGAAGCAGGAGTTTCGGTCGGCATCAGCCATGACACAGCAGAGTTCGCAGTGGCCGCCATCAGAAGGTGGTGGAGCCGCATGGGCCGAAAACGCTATCGGCAGTTTTGATTTCACGATCTCACTTTTTGATGAGTTCGAGGTTCGCTTCGGCGAAGGCTTTGCCCATCTGAGCAAAGATTTTTGCACTGCCGAAGTAGTGGTAGCCACCGTTGGATGCGCCTTTGAGTGCTTCTCTGTCCCTGGGTGAAAGGACTTCCTCCAAAGCGAGGTCGAGTTTCTCCTGATCCGCCCTAGTGATTCCCTCAATCCATGCATCGAGCGCGGCATAATGTTCCGGGGAGTCGGGGGAGTATTGGTCATTGGTATAAACCGCCAGGACGTTCTTCCCCTTCTTCAAGTATTGAGTCTGTTCTTGATCGAGAACAATTGATCTGTATTGCGGCTCATCCTTCCACCAGATATAGGTGTGAATCATGTGGCCGTTCAAATAAACATGAAATCCTTGTCTCGCCAGAATCGCGATGCGGTAGGCGTCGTAATAGAGGCTTTCTACTTCGAAAGTCGAACGCATGAGCAGGAATTCTTCTTTGCCCCACATTGAAGAAAACTTGTCGAGGGTAATTCCGCTGTGGTTCCACACGCCCTTGCCGATGGGAGCCTTGCCTGCTGTCCATTGGCTGTCATCGAAGTCAGGCAGATACCAATTCTCCATTTCGGCGGGCAGTGTGATATCGCGGAATCTTCTGTCCGTGAACTCTTCCAGTTTCTCCTTCGTCTCGGTGGTATCAACCGTGACGAAGCGCCAATTTCGCTCCTGTGGCTGTGGCTTACCAATCGGCTTCCAGAACCTGTCCCATTTCCGTTCCGTATCGAGCGTGCCATCTGCTTTCAATGTGTGCGCCGTGCCGACGATTTCGTTGTACTCGCCCTGCCTCGGTTCTGCGGCTTCGATATCACGATCCCAAAAAGGTGCTGTATCGACAGCAACGACATTGCCCTGGAACTCGGGCATGGCAGCCGGAGCGGCCATTGCTTTGCGGAAGTTGACGTTTTTTTCACCATCGACACCCAGCACGCCGATGACGAAGGGCATCTTCGGGGCGGACAGGTCCTTGCGTACGTCGCGGATGAAGTGTGCCAGGAGGCGCGAGTATTCATCGTAATCGCCATTCGGATAGGTCTGGCCATCGACGAGATCGTTGAAACCCTGAAGCCAGACAAAACCCGCAATTTCATAGCCCTCCCTGGGATCATAGGCCGGACAGACCCGAGCCGGATCTGCGAGCACCATTTTCACATGCTCAACCATCATGCGGTAAAACACACCTGACGCGGCATCTTTGTCTTCCTGCCATTTCTTTCGATCTTCCAGTTTGGGAATGCCGTGGGCACCCTGCGGATGCTTGTCCCATTCTTCTTGAATCTGTCTGGGAAGCACGTATGGCCCGGCGCTTGGCGGACGAAACTCGGTATTGAGCGACCTGCCGCCCCAGGCGGTCTTGATGATCAGGATGGGTTCCTTCAGTGCTTTTTCCATGGTGATACCAAAGGTGAACTCAGGGCCGATCTTGTTACTTAACCGGGTCGGGTTGTCTCCGCGTTCGCCAAAGCCGGCAGTCAGTTTCCCCAGGCCCTCGCCATTCGCGCTGCCATCATAAGGCCCGGTCAAATACGACATCCAGACCTTGTCACATACGCGCGGCGTTCCATCAGGATTGCGCATCTCCTTGAGCAAGGGTGCCGTGGCGGGATCTTTGCCGATGTAGTCAAAGGTGCGGATCTCAGCATGTCCCTCCATGTTCGATTGGCCAGCCAGAATGAAAACCTTGAGCGGCTGGGCGAAGCAATTCGGAGAGACGAAGCACAGCAGCGCTGCGGTGAGGATGAGTTTCGTTTTCATGGATGTCTCGTGTCTGTTGGTTCTGCTTTACTTCGACGGAGTTAAGTTCAGCACCGCCACAATCAAACCAAAAGCTCCTCAAGTGGTCCCGCGTGCGAACAGCCGTTCTGTTTAAGCACAAGATCTTCGTTGCCATAATACTTGATGGGGTTGCCGTAGGCATTGAGCAGAGTGGTCCACCAGTCGCCGATGGTACGGCAGCCCTTTTCACCATATTTCGGGTAACGCAGATAACGCCCCGGCAGCTTGAGCTTACCGCCGCCTCCGCCAACAATCAGATAAGGCCACTCCATTCCAGTTCCGTGGTGATTATCGCTCGAATCAGAGAGGAAGATAATCATGGTGTTGTCCAGCATGTCTCCATCACCCTCAGGAACTGCTCTCAGTTTCCCGGCCATCGTCGCCAGAAGTTCTGAATGGTGTTTCTGGATGATCTCACGGTATTCAGTCTGGCTTTTCGTGCCTTCGTTGTGTCCGATGCCATGGTTATGTTCGTCGATACCCAGCTTTTTGTAGGTCATATCCACATTGTCCAGGCGAATCGTGACCACGTTGGTGAGGCCTGCAATCAATGCCGCCGTGGCCAGATCAAATTGTGCTTCCTGACGAACCTCCTCAACCGTAGAAGTGAATTTGTCAGTGTACCCCGGCGCGTTGGCGGCGATCTGTTCCTTCATGCTCGACAACTTGCTGTGACGTACCTGAAGTTCTTCAAACGCGTTGAGGTAGGCATCCATCTTGCCATGTTCCGACGAGGGAATAGCCTTCGTGACCTTCCTGATATCATCGACCATGAAATCAAGAAGATTCCCTTGCAGCTTGAACCTCTTTTCAGCCCCGCTGTTGGACGAAACGGCAGAGCCGAACAGTTGTTCGTAGGCAATGTCGGGGGATCCCTGAAAGGGAAGTTCCTGTCCCGGACCGACGGCGCTGATCCCAGGATACATGGTCCCACCATAATCACTGCTCAACGCCTTCCCTCTGATCGCCAGTCCTAAATGATTAAACGGCGCTGGGTTGAGTTTGGCCAATTCTGCATCGGCGGTGGCTCTGATAACCGCACCTGCATCAAATTCCCCTCCAGTCATGTAGACACCCATCATGCCAAACCAGCTGGAGTGACCACCACGGCACATTTTCCCCGAAAGCCCCTGCACGATCGAAAGCTGATCTTTAAAGGGCTCCAGGGCGTGCATTGATGACGGCAGAGAAACGTCTGACAGACCCTGACTGAATAAACTGCCGCTCGAATCTTTGCCTTTGAATGCGTCAGGCGTGATGCCATCAGGAATGATGCCGCTCGATTTCACAACAAACACGAAACGATTGGGCATCGCGATCGCATTGCCTGCGGCCTGGAGTTCTACCTGGCGGAGAAAAGGCGATAACAAGAAGGATCCTGCCCCCAGTGAAAGATTCTTCAGAGTGTTGCGTCGTGTCGGGTTCATGGGGCTACCTCGAAGTCGGTTCAAGTGTTTTGCGGTAAAGAAATGAGTCAGACGAAAGAAGAGAAATCAGAAGTGCCTTAAAACTGCCACCGCTTTCCAGGTAAGCCCGATCGGCGGAAATGAGTGTTTTTGAATCGGCGAGCGTTTCGTTGCGACCCATAAAGTAGCGAAATACGTGCCGGATCATGCATTGACGAACTTTATCTGATTCGGCCAGTCTATGGATCAGTTCCAAAGCATCCTGGAATTCGCCATCCAATTTCTGCTCGCCCGTGCCCGCCAGCTCACTTTTGGCATTGACCGGTTTGGTATCTCCTTTGGCCAGACTTTCCTCCGTTCGATGCCGTCCGAAGTCATCATAGATTTCGAAGGCATATCCAAGTGGATTCATCTTCTTGTGGCAACGCCAGCATTCAGCTTTCTCCGTCTTCTGCAACCTTTCTCTGAGCGTTTTCGTATGGTCTTCCGGAATAGAGGCATCCACTGTGATCGGAATGTCCGGTATGACGCCTCCAAGCAATCGCTCCCTGACCCATTTGCCTCGCCGAATCGGGTCCGTGCTGTCATTCAATGAATGTGCAATCAGCCAGGCGGGATGAGTCAACATCCCGGCACGGTTCGGTCGCTTGTAAGGCTGTGGCAACAGGAAATCCTGCTCATCATCCCTGAGGTCGTAAACCATCGGATACTTTGCATACAGAGCCTGCATGCGATGCAGAAGGATGTTTTCGTCTTTGGTGTCCATCCAGCTATACTGCTCCTCCACGATCTGCTTTATCGCAGCGACACTGCCATCGAATCCTTTATTGAAGTTGTGCAGGTTGTATTTCACATTCAGTTCATGCCAGCCCTTCAGGTTCAATCTCTGCAGGAGTTCCTTCTGTTTGGCTTCCGGATATTCTCCTGCATCAAGCTGCTGCTGGTTCTTCTTGTAGAAATCGTAGACCGTGTTCCGAAATGTCGCTCTGTTGATGATGTAGTACTCGTCTGACGTCAGCAGTTG
>CAIJTV010000040.1:0-1890 GCA_903823635.1 uncultured Planctomycetaceae bacterium | reverse complement strand
TTCGCCGCTTCGTCAGCAGGCAGGGCTGAAACTGAAAATGCAAAAATGGCACACAAAGCGAAACTTACCAATCGACGAAACACCATATTGAAAACTCCTGAAATGTTGATCCCTAAAACCAGATTTTGACAGACCACGGGTCTCTGTAACACATTGTTTGCAGTCTGCGGCCGACTTTCAATCCTTTCCCGATTTTACATAGCGGTCGTACCACGTCACCATCTCCCACAACGTGTGTTCAATCGATTCGCGAGCCACATATCCGTGAGATTCGTGCGGCAAAGTCACGTAGCGAACAGTGCCCCCATTTCCGCGAATGGCGTGATACAAACGCTCACTCTGGATCGGAAACGTACCCGGATTATTGTCGGCTTCACCGTGAATCAGCAGGATTGGGCTCTTGATTTTGTCAGCCGCCGCGAACGGAGACATCGTCATGTAGATCTCCGGTGCTTCCCAGAACGTGCGACGCTCATTCTGAAAACCGAACGGTGTCAGCGTACGATTGTATGCTCCGCTGCGAGCCACACCGGTGCGGAACAACTTGGAATGCGCCAGCAGATTGGCTGTCATGAAGGCCCCGTAACTGTGACCACCGACACCAACGCGACTGCGATCCGTCACGCCCATTTCGACGGCCTTGTCAATCGCCGCCTGAGCACTGGAGACCACCTGTTCAATAAACGTGTTGTTGGCCACTTCAGGAGCCCCCACGACGGGCATCGTGGCTTCATCCAGAATGGCATAACCCTGAGTTAACAGGAACAGGTGCGAAATGCCTCCGATCGTGGTAAATCGATTGGTCGAGCCTGACACCTGACCAGCCGTGGCCGGATCATTGAACTCCCGCGGATAGGCCCACGCAATCGTCGGCAGCGGAGTCCCCTTCTGATAACCAGGGGGAAGATACAACGTGAACGACAAAGGAACACCATCACTGCGCTGATAGGTGACCAGTTCCTTGGTGATGCCACGCAATTGAGGCATCGGGTCCGGAAAGTTCGTCAGCGGTTTTCGTTCGCCACCAACTGTGGTCAAAAAGAAGTTTGGTGGTACCGTCGGTGTTTCATGTTGAGTAATAAACTGAGTTCCGTCATCCGCCAAAATCGCCACGACAGATTCGTAACTGTCATCGCCGCAGGCAAATAACCGAGTGGTCACTTTTGTGGCCAAATCAAAGCGATCCAGGAACGGCCGATCACCCTTCGGAGTCGCTCCGGTACTTTCAAGAAACAAGGAATTCTGATGCTGCCAGATGACACGGCGACCATTCGACAACGGTCGAGTCATCGGAGTTCCCGGATCGGCGTAGCGATCGTTAACGGATCGTTCCCAGATCAGCTCCGGAGCAACATCCGCCTTCTCGGAATGAATGCGATAAGTCCGCATCCAGCGTCGATCTCGATCATAGTCGCGAATAAAAGCCAGCCCGTCACGTTCGCCCCACAAGATGCCGGTGCAACGTTGGCCAGTGCGAGTCATCTCGACGGCGTCGCCGGAAAATGGAGCCGCCAGCTTTAAGACTCCATCACGAAATTCAACCGTTTTTCGCGGATCACCTTCGTCCAGCGCTTCGAGCCATACCAGAGTCGCGGGAAGTGTCGGCTGCCAGCCAGCTGATCGAGGCCCCGTCGGAACGCCTTCGATCGGAATTCGATCCTCCAAAGGCAGAGCAGCCACTTGATACTCGAATTGACCTTCGTGCGACCAGACTTCGACCTTCTTTGGAAAGCGGCTGGCCGGAAACAGATACGAATAAGGCCGTTCCTGACGCACAATCAGAATGTGCTGGCCATCGGGCGAAACGTCAACATTAGAGAACACTCCGGGATTGCCGATGACGGTGAGTTTCATCGTCGTCAAATCGGCCCGCATCAATTGTGAAGACGT
>CAIJTV010000039.1:0-7501 GCA_903823635.1 uncultured Planctomycetaceae bacterium | reverse complement strand
TAAATGATTTGAGCTGAAAACGACGCTCCGGATTTATAACTCATGCAGAAGATTCACTTATCGTTACTCAGGCAACGGTCCAGGCGCGGGGTGCTCGTCGTCGAAGCGATTGTCGGAGCCATCATTCTGGGAGCGGCCATCGCGATGCTCGTCCCGGCCATGACCGCCGTGCGCCGACAACGGATGGCTCAACGGTTTGAAACTCTGGCGATGATTGAACTGAATAACATCGAAGAACTCCTGCCGGAAACCATTGATCCTGCGGCCCTGCCGAAGCTTACACCGTGGTTTCAGGAGCGATATGAACAAGCGGTGCTGGAGGCCGAACTGCTGCCCGTTTCGGAGGACGCGAAATCGCTTCAACCGCTGAGATTGACGATTCGCAGACCCTTGGTGGAGTCAATCCCGGAGCAAAAAATTTCTGTCGTGATCTGGCGAAAAGCGGCGGAGGCAAGGCCATGAAACGTCAAGACCTTGTGGAGAACTCTTCGCGAAACCAAACTCGCAGCCTGCCCCAAACCCCACGGCGCGGGTCGCTGTTTCATATGACCATCATTTACATGACGATGGCGTCGGCGTTGTTGACGTTGGCGGGGACGGTGTTGCATACCATCCTGAAGGCGGACACTTCCGATCGACGTGAATCGCTGTTCCTGATGTCGTTGCTGCGGGCTGAACAGCAATTGCGCAACGATGCCGAAGCCGGAAGTCTGAAAGCTGAGTCAGCCGAGATTCTGACCGCGACCGGACCAGATCAGACGATCGTCACGTGGAGCACGGATCGAGGCATTCTGAATCGAGTCGCTCTGCAGGGCGAAACAAAGACCGCGACCGATCGATTTATTTTCCCGGCGGGTAGTCAGGTGGTGTTCGAACAGGACGAAGCCGGAACTGTTCGAATTCGAATTGTGGAGCCATCGGCCTTCGTGAAGTATTCGGCGGCGGGACATGGCGGTTCGAATCTGCAGAAGCCTGTGGAAGTTACTCATCCGCCAGTCAGTCCAGCGATCGCAGCGCCGAGTTTCGTGGAGATTGTTCTCAAGGGAGCCGTACCATGAAGCGAATCTCCCCCCAACAAAGTTTCCACGAGCAAACGCAGCATTCAGCGACACCACGTCGGCGTGGAGCCGTTACGATTGTCGCCTTGGTCGTGCTCATGATTTTGGCTGGGCTGATTGCCCAGCAGGTCAGTCGTGCGTTAAGTGATCGCCGGCATTCGCGTCAGCAAGTGCTTCATTTGCAGACAGAGAAGCTGGCCGATGCTGGACTCGCGCTGGCTGCGACTTCATATGCAGCGGATCTCGCCTGGACAGGAACAACGTGGAAAGTTCCGGCGGGCCATATTCATCAAACAAATTCGGCTGAGGTAACGATCCGAGTACAGGATGGAATCTGCACGGTGGTTTCACGTTATCCAGCCAATACCGAAATTCCTTTTCAGGTCACACGAACCAGGAAATTGACACCATGATTATTGATACCCCGCAGGACTACGGTCCGGAAACATCATCTATCACTTTGCACGGTCCTTCATTCGCGGCAAAGTCAAAAAGCGACCGCCAGTTGCGCTTTCGACGCGGATTCACGTTAATTGAACTGCTGGTCGTCATCGCCATCATCGCGATTCTGATCGCGTTGTTGTTGCCGGCCGTTCAGCAGGCTCGCGAGGCAGCTCGACGGACGCAGTGCAAGAACAATCTGATGCAGATTGGTATTGCGATGCACACGTATGAAATGTCATTTGAAATGATGCCGCCCGGAACGGTGAATCTGACGGGGCCAATTCGCAATATTGAAGAAGGATACCATATGAGCTGGCTGGTGCAGATTCTTCCGGCGATCGAACAGGCTGGACTCTTTGGAATGATCAACTTCAATGAAAGCGTTTATGCTCCATTGAATACTGCTCCACGAGCAACGGTGATCATTTCCTTTCTATGTCCATCTGACAATCGTCAGTCCGGTGGAGTTTCCAGCTATGCAGGTTGCTTCAGTGGCGATGATGTGGCGATCGACATGAATAATAACGGCCTGCTATTTTTGAATAGCGGAGTGGGGTATCAGGAAATTCGTGACGGAGCTTCCAACACAATTTTGGCCGGCGAAAAGATTGTTGCCGCAGGCTTCAAAGATTTGGGCTGGATGTCCGGCACGATGGCGACTCTCAGAAACACCGAGGTTCCGATCAATGCCGGCTGGGATATTGGCGGCTCGAGGACAACCCGGAATGGTTCTATGGCTCCGCTGCCAGCACCGTCTGATACGGCAACAAGTGGCTTCAGCAGTCAACACACGGGAGGTGCCCAGTTTGTGTTTGCGGATGGCTCCGTACGTTTTCTGAGCGAGAATATTGACCTGAAAACATACTCTCATCTGGGCAATCGCGAAGATCTTTCGGCAATGCAGGAGTTTTAGTGATGCTCGTTCGACGAGGTCTCAGTTATCGACAGCGTGGGTTTACACTGCTGGAACTTCTGGTGGTGATTGCGATCATTGCGATCCTGATTGCACTGCTGTTGCCATCGGTGCAGCAGGCTCGGGAGGCGGCCAGAAAGACACAGTGCCTGAATAATCTGATGCAGATTGGTGTCGCATTTCGCAACTACCAGAATCAGCACTCAGTCCTGCCGCCAGGCTGCATTAACTCTGTTGGTCCGATCCGCAGTCTTGAGTCAAAGATTGACGAACAAGCTCCTGTCGCGGCTGATCCGGGCTATCGCGTCGGTTGGATTCCACAACTACTGCCGTTTCTTGGGCAGGAAGGGGTTTATCAGCAAATCGACTTCAATATTCCGCAATTATCGTTCAGCGAACCACAGGTTCGAGCAGACTATTTGCAGCATCTTCAGAAATGGAATGAGTATCTGCAGTCACTTGCGACGGTTCCTGAAGCGACATCACCGGAGGCAGAAGTTCTCTCTGAAGCCGTCCCTGAAGAGTCTGCCGATGGTGCCATGGGGATGTCAGTCATGGGCGATCCGCTTCAGTATGACCCAAAGCAGGGGCCTCCCGCATTGCCGACTCTGTCGCCACTCTCAGTCCCCAGGGTTCCGGGGTTGTTGTGTCCGTCGGATCCTACTTCAACTACCGGGAAAAGCAGCTATGCCGGAGTTCATCACAGCGTAGAAAAGCCGATCGACACCGACGGCAACGGATTGCTGTATCTGAATAGCTCGGAATCGCTGGATACGATTCCTGATGGTGCCGCGACAACTCTGCTGGCCGGAGAGCTCAAGCTTTCTGGCGATAGTCAAGTCTGGTTCCATGGGGATCGCGGCACATTGAGAAATGGAAATCAACTGGGGAGTTCAGGTCGCCAGAATGTTCAGGAATTCGGCCTCGTCGGAGCTTATGCCAATATGTCCGATGAAGAACGCCTTCAGCAAATGCTGGAGCAGCAGTTGAGAGTTGGAACGTTCAGCAGCTTTCACTCCTACCATGTCTCTTTTGTCTACGCCGACGGCAGCGCAAAGTCTATGAGTCGGCAGATCGCACCCGTCGTTCTTGAGCAGCTGATGAATCGCCACGATGTGCTCGATGGGAAACCAGGCGAGTTCTGAGGCATGTCGCGCGAGTAGGTTGGCCATTCTTGTCCCACTGGATTTCGACGGGCAACGATACGGGCCCTATCCGAGAATCAAGTCCCCAGACAGCGTTAGTTCGTGTGCCAATTTCAGTCGGCATCGGTACGGCGATCAAAAATTGAATGTCGGCTGAAGCCAGTACTACAGCCCGGACCGCGACAAAGGTACAGTGCCGAAACAGATCCCTTTTTATCCCAACGCGACGCGTCAGCAAAGCATCAAAGTCTTGTGCCTAGTCCCTCAATAACGGTTTGGGGTTGGGCTTTTAGGCCACGGAAACATTGTGAGGTTGATTTGAGACCGTGCCTATATTAACAAATCGCCGAGCGCCCCAGGCTCAAGTCAATTTGGGACCGGTGAATATGAGGCTGAAATAAAACGAGCCGGGACATGCCCGGCTCGAGATTGAATCAGATTGTTTTTCACCCCGCCTGCGTCATTACGCTGCGGCTGAGTCTCCTCGGTGGATAACTTTTCGATCGCCTTTCACAATTTCTTCGGTGATCACAAACTTCTGACCGCGTTCCAGTTCAGGCAGTTCGAACATCAGTTCAAACATCACCTGTTCCAGAATGCTGCGAAGACCGCGAGCACCCGTTTGTCTTGACCGAGCCAGCTTCGCGATTTCTCGCAAGGCGCCTTCGGTGAATTCGAGACTGCATTCTTCCATCTCGAACATCTTCTTGTACTGACGAACCAGAGCATTGCGAGGCTCGGTCAGAACCTGAACCAGAGCTTCTTCGTGCAGAGGAGCCAATGTCCCGATGACCGGAAGTCTTCCGAGCAGTTCCGGGATCAGTCCGAATTCCATCACGTCTTCTACCGTAGCATTGCTCAGCAGTTCTTCACGGGCTCGCTCTTCGCTAGTTTCGCTGTTGTTGCCGAAGCCGATAACCTTCTTGCCCATACGGCGAGCCACGATGTCTTCGAGCCCAACGAATGTTCCACCGCAGATAAACAGAATGTTGGTTGTGTCGATCTGGATATACTGCTGCTCCGGATGCTTGCGTCCGCCTTGCGGAGGAACGTTGGCCACGGTGCCTTCGAGCATCTTCAACAAAGCCTGCTGCACACCTTCTCCAGAGACGTCACGAGTAATACTGACGTTCTGACTGGTCTTGCCAATCTTGTCAATTTCGTCGATGAAGATGATGCCTCGCTGAGCGGCTTCGATGTCGAAGTCAGCCGCATGCAACAACTTGAGCAGCAGGTTTTCCACGTCTTCACCGACGTAGCCAGCTTCGGTCAGAGTCGTTGCGTCTCCAATAGCAAATGGCACCTGCAGAGACTTGGCCAGCGTCTTGGCCAGCAAAGTCTTGCCTGAGCCCGTCGGGCCGATCAGAAGAATGTTGGACTTTTCAATCTCAACGTCTTCCGTCCCGATTTCAAGGTTGTGCATCAGTCGCTTGTAGTGGCTATGCACTGCGACGGACAACAACTTCTTGGACTTGTCCTGCCCGATGACGTACTGATCCAGCTCCTTCACAATTTCTCGCGGGGTTGGGACGCGATTGAAGAGCTTTTTGGATGATCCGCGGCGGCGGCGTTCCTGGTCGAGAATCGACTGGCACAGCTCAATACATTCACCGCAGATATAGACGTCTTCGGGCCCCTCTACCAGAGGTCCGACTTCCCGGTAGTTCTTTCGGCAAAATGAGCAGTTGGCATTTCTCTTGCCCTGCTGTGCGGTCTTGCCTGAACCAAATTCCTTACCTGATGCCATTGTTATCCCTTTGGATTTTCTGTCACGCGTCTCATACGGCCCATCATGACTTTGGAGTCAAAAGTCGGAAGGCTGTGTATGAGCCACGTATACGGTTCGCAGGTGGTGGTCGCTCCGGGTTGTCGGCGTCCCTGCCAACCGTGTCTCTTGTCGTTTATGGATCTCACTCTCCAGGAGCTGACTTGTGTTGCAGTCTGTCATCCTCGACAGGGCCTGCAACTTCAGTTCTCCGGGATGTGTGGATCCCTGTTTGTCGTCATCTGATCCGTGTCACTTGTCCCATCACCTTTTTCGGATTCCGATGGCATCCGGCGTTCGGCCAGATCCGTGGTATTCTGTGAAGGTTCGGGAACATTTGTCGGACTGGTCAAGGTTTCCGATTGGTCGGGTTCTGACGTCTCGGAAGACCCTTCGTCTGTCTCTTGATTTTGCTCTGCTACTGACTCAGTCTCTGAAGAGAAAGAATCAACTTTGGAGCTTATGATCGAGGCTGCAGTTTTTGCAGAAGTCCCCGGTCTCTTTTTGTCACCCCAGGTCGCCTGAAGCCGGCCTGTAATTTGTCCCTTGATGGATCGGAATTCGTCCTCGGTTAGGTCACCCTCACGTCGCAAATCGTTGAGACTCAGGAGCATCTCCCGATCCGCTTCGGCAGGATCAACATCTTCGTTTACTCGTGATACCAGGCGAACAATCGCCCAAATCACTACGACCAAACAGGACGCCGCAATCAGAAGCGGAATCCATGAGATATCCGGCAGTTGCAGCAGCTTCCACCAGTCTGTCTTCCGAGACAGCCAGAAGAATTCTGAGGGGACCTGCCGCTCAAAAAATCTGTTCGAGTATTCGCAGATGAAGGTCATGAAAACAACGGTGAATGAGTTCCGGCGTGAATAGACACATGAGTAGGTCGTATCATGATCGCAGCCACACCAGTTGAGAACAAGGAAGTTGATAAGCAATTGAAGTGCCAATGCAAAGACTACAAATCATGTTTAGCGCCTTCCCTGCTTTTTGCAGGCGATTCCGCTGAGTCTTTTCCCTCGGCGCTGTGCTCAGCCGCAGATTCTGCTTTGGGGGGCATCGCGTCTGCCGAGGAATTGCAAACTTGACAATCTGGCCTCGCCAATGTCTTGTAATTCCTTCGAAGTCAGAATTCACCTTCAGAAAGCCCCACAACACCTCGGCGGGCGCCGGATGATCTTAAAAGTCGCCGCAAGAGCAAGCGGCCTCGTGGCCAGGCCACTGAGACCTTGCCTTTCTCTGACCGGCAAATAATGGAATCCATTCAGGTTCAAAGAATGAGGTCGCGGATGGTTGCCAAAGTAGGTCCTTTCCGCCGGAAAGAACTTTTGCCGTAAGGCGAACTCTATCTGTAATTCGGGGAGGATTGCAGGCTGCAGAACGCTAATGCAGACACAGCGGTCGCGGCACACTGCTAACTCCTGCCCGGCAGACAGCACCTGCCGAAATAGGCAACGGCACCCTGTTCAAGTCTGAAGGTGGTTTTCTGCTGACAGCCTGCCGCCGCCCCTCTATACTGTGGGCCGCTCCCTTATACGGTGAGCAGTTCCCGCCGGCAGGTTAACTCCATTCGAGTGGACGGATATATGTTTTTGAGCACGACGTTCCGAAGAATTCTGACAGAGATGTTCCCTGTCGCATTGGCCTGTGCTGGTTGCCTGATGTCGATCGGCTGCGGCGGGAATTCAGCGACTCCGGTTGCTTCCACCGACACGCCGGCCGCTTCTGAACCTTCTCAACAGGCGGCATCTGCTACTGTCGCCGCCTCAGAAGAGAAGCCAGCCGCGACTGCATCGACCAGCAAAACTCGCCACAAGCGTGATGAAGTCTGGGTGGACGAGAACGGCCAGAAGTGGTTCGGCAATGTTCCGATGGACGCATTTTTTGACAATGCCTACGAGGTGGCCAGTAATCAGGAGTCGATTGGTGGTGCAGTCGTCGCTGTGGCAGATGCTGGTGGAGCAACGGATCCTGCGATGACTCCGGCTGCTGCAGAGGGATCCGACCCAACTGTGGCTGCCGCTTCGGATTCTCCAAAGCCACCGACGGAAACGACCACGGCACCGGAGGCCGGAGGTGAAGATTCATGGGCCACCTTGATTACGGCGGCCACCATCGACGAAGAGGTCAAATCGATTCGCAATTTCCTGAATGAGAACGTGCATTCTGTGGG
>CAIJTV010000038.1:0-1887 GCA_903823635.1 uncultured Planctomycetaceae bacterium | reverse complement strand
TAAGTCTCGAGCAGCCGGGTTGCTCCGAAAATCAATTTCGCCGTCTTCTGACGATCTGGATCCTTGATGCAGTGCTGCAATTGCCGCCTGCATTGAGTTCCCCTGAATCAAACGCATGGCGTAAAAATGTCGGCCGTCCTGTCGGCGACCGACGGCGTAAATTGGAACAATATTGGGATGTTCGAGATGGCTGGTGATGGTCGCTTCCAACAGGAAGCGACTGACCAGCGCAGTCTGGCTGACAAGTGAGCGTTTCAGTTCCTTAAGTGCTACTTCCCGTTGAAGATCATTGTCGAATGCCGCGTAGACCGTCCCGATACCTCCTTCGGCGATTCGACGCAGAATGCGAAAACGCACGTCGGAATCGGTTTGTGCACGAGGTTCTTCCGGCGTGGCGACTGGACCGAGATTCCCGACCGGAGTCGGCTGCCCCATCTGATTCTTCGTTTCACGGCGACTCAGTTCTGATGCTTCAGAATGCGTCTGTGACTTCGGAGGAAGACTCTCAAGCCCCCACTGAGACCAATCTCTTTCAATTCTTAACGCAGAGTTCGGAAATCGCCTCTTCAGGTCAGACAATGTGGGCAGTTGATGCCATGTTGCCGCGATCTCCAGTTCCACGCGGATCAGTTCATACTCCAAAACCGGGCGGAGAAGTTCTGGGGCGCCCGCGACCAGATCTTCGATACCGGTGGCCGTTCCCTCGAGACGACGCTGCTCATACTTTCCGCAGATCTGATCGATCAACGAAAGCTGTTCAGACGTCAGGCTGGCATACTCCGGGTCAAGAAACGTCATGCAGATCTTTCAACGAATTCATAGGCCGCACGAGTCGACCAAACCAGCAAGCCAGACCGCGCAGGTTGATTGAGAACCTTCCTGCACCGCGCACCCGCTTCGCACAATCAGACGTTATTCAAAATATCCAATCACCGTTGCGTCAGAAATAGTGACACAAAAGCAGTCCAGAATAACTGCGTCACTCTTCGACAGGATCAATACTGGGCATTTCGGCGCTTTCCAGCCAAAGCCGTCGGATTCGCTCCAGCTTTCTCTGCACGGTCCGCCGAGTGACACTCATCTGCTCTGCCGCTTCTTCGTTCGTGTGCCCCTCCAACTTTAGCAACACAAGCTGTTGCAGATCTGTTTCAGGCAGCAGCTGCAGAAGATATTGCGAGAGATCAGCGACCTCGGCGGCAAGCTCCGGAGTCGGCTCACGAGCAGGCACATTATTGAGCGGACTTGAGATCTCGGAAGCATTCTGCAGCACACTTTCGTTAACAGTCCGATCACCGCTGCGTCGCTGCTGAGCATCGTAGCGATTGCGATTGATGATTTTTCGGCTGGCGATGACGACCAGTAACGCCCACAGATTGTCGCGATCCGAAATCTCCGGGAATCTTTGTGCCTCAATGCCCCGACACAAACTTCGGAAGGCGCTCAGGGCCGCGTCCTCTTCGTCGTAAATGCGGCGAGTCTCAGCCTTGAGTCGACCACGAGCAAAGTTCATCAGGCGACGACAAAAGTGTTCCCACAGCCTGTGAGCGGCCTGCGGATCTGCCTCCGACAACTGCTCAATCCACAGCGAAACAGGCTCTTCAGCGGTCGATAGGAAATTTTTTGGATTCGATGTCACACAAATGGCTCGGACAGTGATTCAAAGAACGTGAGACGGAAAGCACAGCTTGGTCGCATTCTTGAGACCCTCACGTAGTTACGTCAATCCTCGCAGGCTCCCCCAGCCGGATTCCGAGGAACTCCGCAAGTCGTAATCGCCAAAACTGTTCACCAGGGAAACCTTCGTATGCCCGTCCGTTTCACATTAACAAGTTTCCTTCTCAGCGCTGCCGTCGCTATGCCTGCTTCGCTTGTTGCTGCAGACGACCT
>CAIJTV010000037.1:0-2560 GCA_903823635.1 uncultured Planctomycetaceae bacterium | reverse complement strand
CGCCTGAGAGATACCTGTTCCATGAAAGCTGCGTTTCTAAAGACCGTCGGTAGTCCGGACTGCATTCAGTACGCAGAACTCCCCGCGCCGATGGCGACGGGAAGTCAGGTTCTGGTGAGAACTCAATCCGTCGCGGTCAATCCAATTGACACCTATATCCGGTCTGGAAGCGTGAAGGCGACTCTTCCGGATCCTTACATCGTCGGCAGTGATCTTGCTGGCATCGTTGAATCTGTCGGCCCGGAGTGTGCTCGATTTAAAGTTGGCGATCGTGTCTGGGGCAGTAATCAGGGACTTGCTGGCCGTCAGGGCTCCTTTGCGGAATTGTGTGCGATCGAAGAAAAATGGTTGTATCCAATTCCCGATGGGGTTTCGTTTGAAGCCGCCGCAGCCGGTGCGATGGTTGGCATCACGGCACATCTGGGTTTGTTCTTCCACGGTAGCCTGAAGTCTGGTGAAGTCGTTTTTGTGAATGGAGGAAGTGGTGGTGTCGGCTCGGCAGTCGTGCAGCTTGCCAAAGCTGCCGGGGCCACAGTGATAACTTCGGCTGGTTCTCCCGCGAAAGCGGCCGACTGTCGTGAGCACGGAGCAGACTATGTGATCGAGTACCGTACGGAAGATGTCGACCTGCGACTGGCAGAGATTCTGAAGACGACGGGACAGATCAATCTCTGGTTCGAAACACATCGAGTTCCCACGCCTGAACGAAGCCTGCCGCTGATGGCACTGCGAGGTCGCCTGATCTTTATGGCCGGCCGCGATGCTCGCCCGGTCATTCCGCTCGGGCAGTTCTACACTCGTGATCTGCGAGCGATCGGGTTTGCGATGTTTAATGCGACACCGGATGAGCAGCGTGATGCGGCCACAGATCTCAATCGCATGCTGGCCGCCGGAACCTGGCGACCAAAGATTGGTGCTCGCTTCCCGCTCTCTGAAGCTGCTGCTGCTCATCGCCTGCAGGAAGAGAATACTCTGCAGGGAGCCAACACACTGACAGGAAAAATCGTGCTGAATGTTGAAGCGTAAAGGCTGTGAGTTTGAGATCTCACACTGGACGTCCGACCCAGCGTTCAACGTTAGGGAATGGGAAAACTCAAACCGTGACATAGGCTGGCAATGACACTGTTCAGCGCGTGATAGCATGCTGCCGCTAATAATCGCAGCCACAATGGGGGCACCTCGAGTAGCATCGAGGTTGGGTCATCCAAACAAAGGTCTTGCATGAAGGACAGCGAAACAAAACGAATTGCAGTAGCCCGAAGAACAGAAACCAGGGGAAAATGATCCGATGGTTGATAATCCCGAAGCATACTCCGCCGCCGATGTAGGCAAACGCAAATAGCCGGAGTCTTGTGCTCATACGCATCTGGGTTCTCCCGGGAACAACCAAAAAGGCATCCTCAATTCGACTCGGCTTATCGATCGATATTGGCTAGCCCTATTAAACCGACCAGTCTTCGCACAGAACCAATCTCGTGCCATTTCGATGAGGAAAAGCCGTCAGTTTTCAATTCCTGCCGCGGCAAGATCGTCCATGACAATATCGTTTCCCTGCTCACACCAGGAGATGCGATCCTGCTCCGTCTGAAATGACGAGTAAGGGCGACTCTTCAGCAGGATCCGGAAGACAGGCTGGAACAACCTGCAACCCGTACGATTGAGTGCCGGCTCTTCAGAAAACCAGTAGAACAGAAAGCCCCCTCGCGTCTCTGGCGAGTCCAATTCGTAAATTGCATTTCCTTTACGAACGGCGATAGCGAAAAGTACGAGGTAAGTGATAAACGCTAACACAAGAACGGCTGCTGCCTTGCCGATCAGCTTACGATTCTTGCCAGATGGTATGTACTCGTTCATTGCTCAAACCAATCGCGAATCACTACCTCAACCCTGTGTGCAGTAGCAGTATAGCGGAGCCATTGTTTCGAGTCTCCGGGCGACCGAAGACTGATCGCGAGTCATATTCGCCGCAACGTTGCTCGCGTTGAGTGCTGTGTCGGACGACTCCGCAGACGGCGATGGAGTCGTTAAGAGCCATTTGGGACCATCTGCAGACATCACGATTCTGCGGAGAATGAGGTGTGCGACACGGAAAGAATTGCGGTAAAGCGATTCATCCATGAAAAAAGCCCCTCGGCGTTAAACCGAGGGGCTTTCTTTATTGGCTTTGCAGACTGAAACCCGGTGAACCAGGTCCACCGGGGATTCGAATCTTCAGATCAAATTACTCTTCGCTGCCACCGAGTGAGAACAGCGGGCCTGCACCGGAACCGGTACCACCCTTCAGTTCTTCACGAGGCTTGGCCTGAGCTGGTGCTGCAGCCGAAGCTGAAGCATCGCCTTCTGTTGTAGCGGTTGTGGCTTCTGTTTCCTTTGATTCTGACTTGCGGCTAAGACCAATCTTACGCTCGCCAGTGTCAACTCGCAGGATGCGAACTTCCAGATCCTGTCCGACCTGAACCATGTTCTCTGGGTGCTCAACCTTGTGGTCAGCGAGTTCAGAAACATGCAGCAGGCCTTCGAGATCGTCTTCCAGCTGTACGAAGACACCGAAGTTGGTGAT
>CAIJTV010000036.1:0-1918 GCA_903823635.1 uncultured Planctomycetaceae bacterium | reverse complement strand
CGACTCGGAAAAGTCCGCAACCGGAACGCTGGAATTGGATCTCATCAGCGTTGCTTGCGGCTGATGTCTGCTGCCTCGCTGCCGGTAGTTATCTCATGTCTCCATGGTTCTTCGCAGCAGGGCTTGTTTGCCTATTGACTGCATGGTGCCTGGCGAGCCTTGATGAGGGCTATCAGCGTTCGTTGCTTTATCTTGCGACTCTGCCGCTGGTTACCATTCGACTGCCCCTCAACTATGACGAACCCGTCATCATGTGGCTTCAGCGAGTCACGACTTCTGTGGCCAGCGGAGTTTTACACCGAACCGGGATGTTGCATTATCGGGAAGGCAATGTCCTGAGTTTTCCAGGAAAGAGTTTCCTGGTTGAAGAAGCCTGCAGCGGCGTACAGTCTCTGTTCACAATTCTGTTCCTCGCCGCTCTGGTCTTCTGCCTCAAGCGACGCTCATTGATTCACGGGGGACTCTTGCTGGCAGTCGGCCTGATTCTCTCTGGCATGATGAACATCCTGCGAGTCGTCACGATTGCTGTGGCATGGAACCGCAACGCAGCCGATCTCTCCACGGGCTGGTCTCATGATGCACTGGGATATTTGTGTTTAGCGCTGGCTGCTGTTTTCCTGATGAGCGCTGACCGGCTGCTGGAGTTTCTGTTTGCTCCGGTCCTCGACGTACGACGTCACGGTGGAGGGAGTCTGTACTTCAACCCGCTGATCGCAGGATGGAACAAACTTTTTGCGGTGCTCCCTACAAGCGACAACAAATTTGCTGCAATACAGACACCAAAGATTCTGGATAGCCGAGTCACTGAAGCCGAGCGTCGTGAATACGCACCGTGGAGCGCGCTGATCAGCCCGGTGCTTTGGTTTCAGTTTGGTGTTGGCTGGCTGGAATCGTGGTTGTTCTCTCGAGGTAAAAGTAAGCTGGTGGCCGGATTCCCGTTTCTTCTGCTGTTGGTGGCGGGAACGATCATGATTTCATGGCAACGGCATTCTTCAGTCGATGCAATTCTCGCCCAATACGAAGACGCATTCAACACGGCGGTAGCGGCCAAAGATGTCGCCAGACAAGAAACTTATCTGCGAGCGCTTGCAAGCCTTCGACCAACAGAATTGGCCTATCGGTATCGACTTGCACAATTCATGCTGAGCCATGGGAAAACGGCGGAGGGATTAAGCGAGATCGCCGGGATGGCCCCGGAAAATCGACCGGGACATCTGGAGGCCCATTTGTGGCTGGCCAATCAAGCGATTCAGCCGAAACCAATCCTGCCACTCTCGAGCGAGCAGGTTGAGCGACATTTAAAGCATGTCCTGGGTCAATCCCCCCGAAATCTTAAGGCGCATCTGATGCTTGCTCAGATCTATGCCGGTCGCAGAGAATGGAGATTAGCAGAGCAGTCCCTGTCTGAGGCAGCGGCCATTGATCCCGAAAACTATCTGGCTCTCGCAAAACTGCGGAAACAGCTAAATCGCGATCCTCAGGAGATTGCAAAGGCGACCCAACTGGCACTGGAGCATTTGACAAAGCAACTGTCCTCCGATCGTTCCAATGCGACGACTCGTATTGCTTTGGCGGAAACTCTGATTGTTGCCAATCAGGAGCAACAGGCTCGCGAACTGCTGTTGGCAGGGCTGCAGCAAAAAAATGATCCGCAGCTAAGTCGAGCATTGAATGATTTCGAACTGATGCAGCTTGAACGTCGACTTGGTGCGTCGGTCTTGAATCGAGACGCTGGAATTCCGGTTGTGCTACAGTCCCTTCAGCGAGACCCTTTACAGGTTTCAGCGGTGCAAATGCTCGCCAAACTTCAGGCGCTTGGGGCCACTTTTCCGCCTGAGTCTCTGCGGGAGCCTATTCAGCAGTGGGAGAAATCACTTAAAGAGACACCGGACGATTGGGGAAAGCGAATTCTTCTGGG
>CAIJTV010000035.1:0-5036 GCA_903823635.1 uncultured Planctomycetaceae bacterium | reverse complement strand
TTCTGGATCCCAAAAGCGAAACCGTCATCATTACCTGGCCGTCCGGCGGACATAACGCGGGCTGCATGCGATTCGGTACTGACGGCATGCTGTATATCGCAACTGGCGATGGCTCCGGGCCGAATCCTCCTGATGGACTAACCACCGGCCAGACTGTGACAGACCTGCTGGGAGCGATCCTTCGCATTGATGTCGATCGTCCTTCAGCCGATCAGCAGTATTCCATCCCGACCGATAATCCCTTTGTCAAACACGAAGGAGCTCGCCCCGAGATCTTTGGTTACGGACTGCGCAATCCGTGGAAGTTCGGCATTGATGCGAAGACCAACGAGGTTTATGTCGCCGACAATGGCTGGGAAACCTGGGAGATGATTCATCTTGTCGGCAGCGGCACCAACTGTGGCTGGCCCGTCATGGAAGGCCGCGCGAGACTGCGATCTGAAGTTCCGGTCGGTCCAACGCCGATTACTCCACCGATCCGTGATCATCATCATTCAGAAGCCAACTCCGTCATTGGTGGTCCGGTCTATCGCGGCGACAAACTGAAGTCCCTGCACGGTGACTTTGTCTACGGCGACTACATCACCGGGACGATCTGGTCGGTCGGACGATCGGCCGATGGATCGTTCGTCGGCAAAACGCTGGTCGACACGGATCTTCGCATCACGGACTTCATGGAGAGTTCATCCGGACAACTCTACGTTGTCGACTATGACCTGACCGGACAGATCTATGAGTTGCTGCCGAACGAGGTGAAAGATCTGTCCGCCGAGTTTCCGAAGTTGCTCAGTCAGACAGGAATCTTTGCCGACCTGGCGACTCTGAAGCCGGCCCCTGGCGTTGTTCCTTACGCTGTCACTGTCCCTCGCTGGGTCGATGGCGCGATCGCGCAACGCTTCGTGGGAGTCCCCGGGAAAGAAACAATCCAGTTGGCTCCTCATAGCGCGATTCGTGGGACGTATCCGGAGGGAACGGTCTTCGCGAAGCATCTTTCGGTTCCGGCTTTCGAGGGAAATCCGGCCCGGCCGCTGGAAACTCAGATTCTGCAGTTTCAGTATGGAACATGGCATCCTTACAGCTACCTCTGGAATGATCAGGGAACTGATGCGGAGCTGGTCAGTTCAATTGGCACAGCAAAGTCGGTGCAGTGGCCCGATGCTCACAATTCCGGAAAGATGACAGAACGCACGTGGCATTCGAATGCCGTGAACGAATGCAAGCTATGTCATAATGCCGGCCCGGGGTTCGTATTGGGATTCGTCGGCAATCAATTGGCAGGAGCCGTCTCCGGCGACAGTCCGTCAGATCAACTGGAATCACTGTTGGCTCAGGAAGTCATCTCGTCGATTCCCGAGGCGGCTCGCAGCGAATCACATCGGCTCGTGAATCCTCATGATGAATCGCTGGACTTGAACGATCGAGCTCGATCATACCTCCACGGCAACTGCAGCATGTGCCATCACAAAGGCGGCAATGCCATCGTGTCATTCTTTATGACTCGAGATCTGACCTTTGATCAAATGATGACCAACAAAGGGACAAACATTGGCACGTTTGGAATGCAGCACGCGAAAATTGTCGTCCCGGGAGATCCCTATCGATCGGTCATGATGTATCGCATGTCGAAGCTTGGATACGCTCGCATGCCCTATATTGGATCTCAGGTGATTGATGGTCGCGGCGTGACATTGATCGACCAATGGATTCGATCGCTCCCGCACGCGGCAGAAATGCAATTGTCGGATCCGTTGCAGGATGGAACGGCTCATTCATTGGCTCTTGCGACCTTAACCTCCAACTCAATAGACGCAGATACTCGAAATGCGGCGGTGCAAACTCTTACAGGTAACACCGAAGGTGCCCTGGCACTGATGTCGAAGTTGCATCACGGCCAACTGAAATCAGACGATCGAGTCGCAGCAATTGAAACAGTCAGAAATGCCAGCAGCGATGTACGAGGGCTGTTCGATGACTTCATTCCGGAATCACAACGCAAGAAGACTTTGGGGCGGACGTTCGAGCCTTCCGTTGTTCTTGATCAGGATGGTGACGCGTTACGCGGCCGTTTGATCTTCTTCAGTGATGCAGCAAGATGTCGAGCTTGTCACCACACTGATGATGCAGCGTTGTCGGTCGGACCAACATTGAAAGAGATCAGCAAGAAGTACCTGCATGAATCTGAGATGCTGCAACACATCCTGCAGCCGTCCCTGAAGGTAGACGAAAAGTTCGCCGCATGGGCCGTGGTCACCATCGACGGGAAAGTTCTGACCGGACTGCTGGAGAAACAGACGGACACTGAGGTCGTGCTGCGAGCAGCCGATCGCCAACTCGTGACCGTGGCAAAAAAAGACGTTGAAGAGATGCAGAAAAGTGCTCGTTCGCTGATGCCTGATGGTGTACTGGCGGATCTGACAGCCGCCGAGGCTGCTGATTTGCTGGCCTATGTAAAATCGCTGGCGGAGCCTGCAAAATAGGGCAGAGACAGCCCCGGGGTTGGTGAAGTCGGCCTGCAGTGCAGACAGCGATCGGCCACATGTGTATCATGTGGCGAGACCGTTTTTTGTCTTGATGCAGGCGTCTTCAGAAACAGAATCCTATGACGACTACAGAAGTTTCTGCCACAACCGAAGTCGGTAGCTATTTCATTTCGAATTATCCCCCATTTTCGCAATGGCAGTCGGACTTCGTACCCTCGGCGATGGACGCGTTGAATACAGATCCCGCTCAGACGGCCAACACGCCGCTGGGGCTCTACATTCATATCCCGTTCTGTCGCAAACGCTGCAAGTTCTGCTACTTCCGCGTCTACACAAATCAGAACGCCAAGGCGATTGAAGATTACGTAAAGGCATTGATTCAGGAACTGGAATTAATCAGCCAGCGATCGGCCATTGGAAACCGTGAGCTGCTGTTTGTCTATTTCGGTGGCGGAACTCCCAGCTATCTCAGCTCCAAACAGCTGCGATCGCTGCGAGATCGCATGAGCGAGTACATTTCGTGGGACAAGGCCAAGGAAGTCACGTTCGAGTGTGAGCCGGGAACGCTCAGCATGGAGAAGCTGGAAACACTCCGTGATATCGGGATTACTCGAATCTCTTTGGGTGTGGAAAACTTCGACGACAAGATTCTGGAGGAGAACGGTCGAGCCCACCTGTCTCCGGAAGTGATGCGAGCTTACGAATGGATTCGTCAGGTCGGGTTTCCTCAAGTGAACATTGACCTGATCGCCGGGATGGTCGGTGAGACCGACGAAAACTGGAGTCGTTGTATTGATCGGACTCTGGAAATGCAGCCGGACAATATCACCATTTATCAAATGGAACTGCCATTCAACACGGTCTACTCCAAAGAGATGAGAGAGCAGGGGGCTCAATCGCCCGTTGCCGACTGGCCGACCAAGCGACGCTGGGTAAGCGAAGCGATGGATCGTCTCGTGGCCGCCGGCTACCACATTTCCAGTGGCAACGAGCTTGTAAAGAATCCTGCCACCGATCACTTCGTCTATCGCGACAATGTCTGGCGTGGATGTGATTTGATTGCGACCGGAGTTTCTTCATTCGGGCATTTCCAGGGCGTTCACTATCAGAACCTGGATCGCATCGAAGATTACATGGAGACAGTCAATCGTGGTGAACTGCCAATCAACCGAGCACTCAAGCCAACGGCTCACCAGTTGCTGATTCGAGAACTGGTTCTGCTGATGAAAGAAGGTCAGGTTGAACTGGGACGGTTAAACCAAAAGTACGGAGTCAATGTGCAGCAGGAGTTTGCGACTGCTCTGAAAAATCAACAAGCCGCTGGTTATCTGAATCTGAACGGAGATATGCTCAGGCTGACGCGAAAAGGGCTGCTTCAAGTAGACAGCCTGCTGCCAGAGTACTTTGAGCAACAGCATCGAGCAGTTCGGTATACTTAGCCTGAATTAAACACCTGTCCGGCAATCTCATTCGAAACGAAAGTTCTGAACCTTGAATCCGCTTAAAGAACTGCAGGAGCTGGTTGGTCTGTTTCCCGAACCTGAAGGCCATCCGCTCTATCAGACAGCAGAGCACGTCGCTAAAGAGGCAACGCCTGAACCCTATCATCGCATGTTGGTTCACGAGCATCACATGACGATCAGCATGGAATCATTCCATGACTGTACCGTCGATGTAGAAGTGATGGCGTCTCGATTTGAAGACGGACTTTACCTCCGCAAGATCCGCCTGCACAAAAGTGGCACGAGGGAAGCCGTGCAGTTCGGCTATGTGCGGTTTAATCTTGACTACGTCACTGAAAAGGTCCGAGCTGAAATCCTGGCCGAGAAAACTCCTTTGGGCCGCGTGCTCATCCAGCACAACGTCTTTCGCCATGTGGATCTCGGTGCCATCCTGCGATTCACGGCCGGGGCTGGACTGGCCGATTACCTGAACATGAACGTCGGCCAGACGACCTATGGTCGCCTCGCCACAATCTTCTGCAACGGCGCACCGGCAATTGATCTGCTGGAAGTTTCTTCGCCGCTGGATTGATTCCAACCTTTGGACTGCTGTAGCCCGCTGCAACTTTCGGAACCACAGCCTGCTGTGGTTCACTTGTTCTGATCGCAATCAACTCCGGGCCGTAGTTCGGCAGCAGGCTGCCTGCACAAAAGCGGCAGCAGGCTGCCGCAGTCCAAGACAAGAATAGTCAGCTTATTCGTTGCTGAGTACTTCTTCGGGGTCTTTCTGGATCGGCTCGCTCTTGTCCCACTTGGAAGCTCGAAGCTCTTCCGCCGGTTCCATGAATGGTCGAACAACTCGCAGGCCAACTCCAAGTGCGTCGGTGAAGTACCAGATGCTTTGAGGAAGCTGAGGATCCTGTTGCTTCCACTCTTCGCTCGATCCTTCTCGCACTGCGCTACGCAGCATTTCCGCCGGATCATCCCAGCCACCGCCGCGGACAATGCGTGGATACTCTGTCATCGGGATCGTAAGTGGATCAGCGGCAGCACTGCCGGCTCGAAGTTTGTAAGTGTCCGGAACATACTGGTCAAGAACCCATTCCGCGACGTT
>CAIJTV010000034.1:0-8534 GCA_903823635.1 uncultured Planctomycetaceae bacterium | reverse complement strand
TCGACGCTATTCCGTGGCTATAAAACCAGACATATTTGGTTTCATCAGCAAACAGATCTCCATCCGGCTTCTGATGTTCTACCAGCCACTTCATTCCACGATCAACGACTTCCTGATGCTTTCCAGACTGATGAGTATATCCGGCTCCCAGAAACGCCAGCAGACTCAACCCTGTCGCCGCACTATTGGACACAAAGCTGCCTTCACCGAGCGACTCAGACGTCTCCCCGGGGAAATCATCAATACTCCAATGTCCATCAGGATATTGATTGCGAGTAAGCCACTGCAGACCTCGTTCAACAGCCTCTTCAGAATCCTCTGAACCTCCAAGCGTCTTCGCGGCTTCACGACGTGCATCTGTTGTTCGCATCGAAAGACTCTCAGGGATTGAGGCCTCCGGTGAACTGCCACGTCCCTGAACCGACCGTTTTGCCAATCCGGCAATCGCTTCCGCCGATGCCAACGACGGCCGATCAGCCCCAACACCCTTACGTCCTGATGGAGTCGTCATTCGTGAACTCAATGAAGGATCTCCAGCGGTACCAACTCCGGAAGACGCCGGAGCAGGTCCGCTCGCTCCCGGCAATCCTGCAGATCGTCGAGGCAGCGCACGGGTTCTGGGACCAGCGACAGCAGCAAGTCCCGCAGAAGCCGCCTGCGGGCCAGCAATCACCAGAGCACCACCTTGTTCCGCTGCAATAGCTTCTTCGGTTAAACCCGGCAAAGCCCCCATGGATTTCGATCGTGCCAAGCCGGGACCACGTCCGCCCGCAAAGCCGTCCGTGACTGAAAGACGAGCATTCGGTTCTGTCCCACGTGCCCCGTCGATGCCTCCGGTTGCGGCTTTCATCAGCCCGGATGCTGCAGTCGAAGAGGGCACCACTCCATTTGATCCGGTTCGACTTTGGATCAATGCCCCCGGCTCACCCGTTGCTCTCCCGGTCGGTAATCCGCTGCTCTGGCGCCCGGTTGCAGTTCGCGCCGGTCCGGCAATCATCCCTTCAGCCGATGGTTTGGTTCCAACTCCGACACCACTCACGCCGCTTTCACTCGCCGCCGTTCCAACAGCTTCAGCACCGAAACCTGAACGTCGTCCCGGAGCAATCGACAAGCCTGCTTCGGTGCCCAACCCAGGCTTGGCCGCACCAACAGACTGCGATTTGGCAACCTTCACTCCCGATGGCGAATTCTCCGCGACACTTGTGCCCAGCGATCCATTCGCTGCCTCAATCTCACCCGCCGCCATGGCCCCGCCCGGTACTTTTGCCGCTGTCGTCCTCTGTCCAGAGCGAGAGTTTGCAGATTCCGCAAACGTTGGTGCGGAGACCTCACCGGTCGCCGAGACTTCAACGTTTTCAGCAGCAGCACTACTTGACGCTGCCTGTGCGGCAGACACTTCCGAGCGTGCCATCACGGCAACTCCGCCATCAGCCGGAGCACCTCCAGCATCTTGGTCCGCTAGCGACGACCGAGATGGAACCTGCGCTCTGACAGTCGGCTCAACAGACGGAGATGCGACATCGGCCTGCATGTTCGATTCCGCGGCCGACGCAGGATTGGCCGAAGCCTGGCGACTGATGTCTGTGCTTCGCTCCTTCAGATTCGATTGAGCCGCTTCTTTTGATGCAATCTGAATCTCTTCAGGCTTTGACTCAACGGCATCGGCTTTTGCAACCTCTCGTTCTGCAGCAGCCGCGTCGACGGTTTCAGGAGTCACCGTGGCATCACTGCGATTCGCGCGAATCTGGGCGGCCTCAATCTGCATTTCCGGCGAATCGCTATTGTCCAACTGACGCTCAGTAACCGGAATTTCCGCCGCCGATTTATTCTGCTCGACCTGATCCTCCAGTTTCACATCTTCAGCTGAAGCTGCTGCTGCGACATCCGGAGCTGCGATGGCTTCCGGCTCTTCAATCTCACCCGCTGTCGCCTGACGTTGCATTTGCTCCGCAGCATCAGCAGCGAGCTCAACTTTCTCGCGACGTTCCGGCGTCTCTGCTTCTTCTGCAACCTGAAGCAATTCAACAGCCTCCGACTCCGCCTTTTCAGCTTCAGCGATCGTCATTTCTGAACGCTCAGGCTCAAGCTCACGATCAGGTGTCTCGGTCTCATTCTGCTGGAGCCACGCTGCGGCAGGATCCGGTACGTCACTGGTGGCGTGGTCCGGCAGAGTAAACTCTTCACGGGGGATCTGTGAGAGATCAGCAGCCTGTGCAGGTGTTGGCAACGGCCCTCGAAAATCCACGGTTGTCATCGACAGACACAAGAGAAAATGAATCAGCAGGCTCAGAGCGATCGCCCACTGCAACCGGCGTTTGATCACTCCGCGAACCAGAAACGTAACCAGAAGCAACATCGCGATCAGCGCGAACGCCCACGCGATCTGACCTGAAAGGTGCTGCATAACGGGCAACGGAACAACACTGGCATCGGTGAAAACAGCCGCCATGCCCTGCAGAGAAACAATTCCACAGGCGACAGAGACACCTATGGCGACGAATATTCTCAGTCGCTGAGCAGTTGTCAGCTCGTTCAATTCTTCATTCGAAAGCTGAACAAGATCTCTCACTGCTCGGGCCCCTCCTTGGCGACCTCCGGCGGAATCACCGCCACTCGATAGTCGCGAATTCCAGCCTTGTTACAAAGACTCATAACCCGTGCGATGTACTTCCAGTCGGATCGTTCGTCCCCCCGAATCACGACCGGCTGGTTTCCAGGATTATTCGTTCCTGCCCGCTGCAGTCGTTCCGCCAATTGGGCCTCATTGTGCAATTCACCAGCCACATAGTACTGACCATCAACGTTTATGTTGACGACCATCTCACGCGGTCGCATCACCATCGGCATGGCGGCCACGGCATCCGGCAACGTAGCGTCAAGCGATCCTTCGCCGGAAGCCTTGGACTCTTCTTCAAATCGACTGGCCACCATAAAAAACAGCAGCAACTGAAAGACGCAGTCGATCATGGGCGTCATGTCGATTAAACGCTTGCTGGCTCCCTGTCGATTCTTATAGCGAAACCGCATTGCTACGACTTCTCCCTGACACCTGGCGAGGCAGAGGCCGTCACTGTACGAAGCGCACTGCGATCATCAATCGTAGCATTCATTTCCCCACTGCCACTTTTTGAGGATGATGTCGATTCCGGACGAGGTCCGGTCCCCTTCAACAGAACTCCCGACGCATCACTCTTCCGGGTCACTCGCCATTTGCCTTCAAACCGTTCAAACAACGGCACGATCTCATTAAAAACATCTTCCATGCCCCGCAACAGGCGTTCAATTCGCCCCTCAAGCATATTGGCAATCACAATCGCCGGAATTGCGACAACGAGTCCGGCAAACGTCGTAATCAATGCCGTGTAGATCCCCTGTGCAAGTTCCTGCCCCTTGGCGGTTCCTGTGGAAGTCGAAGCACTGATGACCATAAAGGCCATGATCATTCCCTGCACGGTTCCCAGAAGGCCCAGCATCGGCGAAATGCTGACCGCCACATTGATTGGGCGAATGTTCTGAGCCATCTGGTCAGCTTCCCGACCGACCGCATCTTCGACGGCTTTCTCCAACTCTGCCTGAGGTCTCCCGACCTTCAGGATCGCCGCCTGCAGAACCCGCGCTAACGGGGAGCGATACGTCAGGCAAACATCGTAAGCCAGTCGAGGATCGATACCGCTGCTCTGCTGATTTAACTTCTGCAATCCGACCAGGAGCCCGGGAGGGATAATCAGATTTCTTCGTAGCCCAATTCTTCGCTCAATGGCATACGCCATGACAACGATTGAGCACAACGCAATCGGGATCATAAACAGGCCACCCTGAACGGCCAGATCCCATAAAAACGGCAATGGCTGAGGTATCCCCAGCCGCACAAGTTCATCAGACACGTTTCGGGTAAAAGATTTCGCTTCCGCCGTCGCATCCGAAGATGAATCTTCGGGTGCGACATTGCCCTGCGGTCCATCTGAGATTTGACCAGATTGATCAACAGGAGCGGAAGACTCCTGCGCCGCAGCCGGTGGCAGAGTAACGCACAGAAAAACCAGAGAACCAAAAACAATCAGCGAAGTTCGCATGGAACATCCTGAGAGGCCATTAATGAGGTACTTCATGGTTCAGTTTCGCCTGAAACAAATTGCAATTCATTTCCTGTGCTGACCCGCAGGTCACAAAACTCTATGCAGCCGGACATGTCGCTCGCTACTAACTTGACTGCCATCTTAGGGACATTTCAGGATGTAGACGATTTTCTCCGAATTCTCTCCGGCTGTTTTCTGTGTTCCAGCCGCGAAACAGCAAACTCAGGCTCTTTAGAGAACGTGTTCCTCCGGAGCTGAACGGGCCCCCCCGTGCATCGTCTATCGCCGACAATGTGATCCCGCTGCTGACGAAGCCCCACTACGCCACAACCTGAACTGTTCGTGCTATTCGGGTGTTTTTCCGAGTTTCCCAGGACTTCTCTGCGGCTTCGCACAAGCGCCGAACATAAACGCCAAATCTTTGGAAAGCTAACCTATTTTCGACATCGCTGAAGCCGAACCCCATTTCCCTCAACAACCAGTTCCAGCAGAATATCCTGCAATTGGGAGCAAAGTCGAGTTCTATGGCGTTCCAGATAAATATGCTTGCTGCCGGGATCAATCTCCAGAAAGGCCTCCGTACTTAGACGGTGTTTATGGGCTCTCCAGAACGCCAAAAACATTGGGATGTTCACGGTCCCCCGAAGTTTAATGCTCCCATCCTGATCAGTTCGGACGATTAACTCGTCTCCTAATTGCTCAATTGTCGTTCGCAGCAGGTCACTTCGAAGCGGAACTTCAGCCGCTCGGTAAGCCTGTTTTTTCGCCCAATGCTCCACAGCCACCACGGCTTCTTCAAGCTCCATAATCCCTGAGAACTGAACAGGACTCTTTGTCTCTACGGCCTGCCGCACAGCTTCAATCAGCGGTTGCAGCATTCTGTATTTCATGCGAGTCTCAGGAATTAGCCTGCGGTATTCCCACAGTGCACTGTCATCTGCGACCAGGATCTCCAGCACTTCCGCACCATTCCCGGGAGCAACGGTGTAATCACGAGCGATGCCGACCGACGCAGCATCACGGGCTTCAAAGACGTTCTTGTAGATAAAGTCCAGGCGACGGCGAAGATCTTCAGCAAGGATCTCTGGCGACTCAACCCACTGCTTGCCCTGTGACTTGGCTTCTCGATTTGACATATGCGAACTACGGTCTGAAATGGCCTATAAGCCCGCCGGACAAATACTGGCGGCTTCATCAGAGGTTGACTCTCATGAGTCCGATGAATATCACCGGATCTTACAGACTCCCATGATCCAGACGAAAGGCTCGAGGTAGAAGTTCGCTCAGGAGTACCACTTCCGGGTCATTGTCGCCCGCGGAATCGAGATTATCAAGAATTACGGGCAATTGAGGGCTGAACTCCATCAGAAACTGACGACATGCCCCACACGGGACCGGCACTCCGGTCAACGAAATGCAGATGGCTCGAAAGTTCCGATGCCCATGAGCTACCGCTGAGCAGACTGCCACTCGCTCCGCACAAATCGTCAAACCGTACGAGGCATTCTCAACATTGCATCCTGTGAAAATCTCTCCGGAGCCCGCCAGAACAGCGGCCCCCACATGGTACTTCGAATACGGAGCCCACGCTTTTTCCCGCACTTTGCGTGCCGCATCGCGCAGAGCAATCCATTCCGGAATCCGGGCCAGCGTCAAATTCATCGGTCACTCCCGTGCAAATGAAAGTTGATGCCGACCATCGCGAAATGTTAGTGGAACGGGACGATCGTCGACTCGACATTTCGGATGCTGCAAGAGTTCTTCTCGCAGGTCCTCACTGACATACAACGATTCGAGATGCAGCGTATTGGGGATGAACATCCAACGCTGCGCGCCATATCGATCAGAAATCATCCGTATCAAAGTTTCATCATCCGCGATAGTTGCCGGAATCTTCGCTCGATCCATATCACCCGTCGTCAAAGTGTTGATCAACGTTTTGTGCTCATCGATTGCTGAGCGAAGCCTTTGCGTAATGAAATCCGAATTCCCGACTCCAATTGCATTTCCCTGACTGGATGCAGAAAGCGATAACGCTGCAATCGTCCGAATGCGTGGCGTCGTCAGGTCTTCGAACCCCGGCAGTCCGCGTCGTCCAATGACATTTGTGTCCATCCCCGTCCCGCTATAAGTCTTACCAATCGAATCCACAACCAGCACATTCAGGTCTTCGACCGGCAGTCGCGGGAAGTAACTGCGATGATGTTCCAGTAATGCCGCCTCACGTCTCAGAATATCCTGCGGTGCAATGGCATGAATCTCTGCGGTTTCATCGTAACCATCTTCAAGGATGCCGACGCCCGCAAAGATCTTTCCCGAGTCCAGCACGAACTGTCCCATCTCCAGCAGCATATCCTTCATCGCACCAGCCCGCGCGGAGTGAAACGTGCGTGCCGAGCGAATCTTGCCCATACCGACCACCATCATCTTGGTCAGTCCACTCTGAATCGGCCCTGCAAAGCAGGTGTGCAGCTTGATTCGATTGAGCACAAGCACGCCGTCGGCTTCCAGACAATGCCGATCCATGAACACCGAACCAGTTCTGACCTGGCCAATCTCAGCCACTTCCATGCTGCTGCGGATCGGCATCCCTATCGTGGCTTCGGTGATCCCCAGCGACTCAACCATCGCTCGCTGACCGTCGGCTGTTGCTCCATTATGCGACCCCATCGCCGGAACAATGAAGGGCAGGGCACCATGATCCTTCAACCACTGACCACAAGCTTTCACGATCACCGGCAAATTGCAAATTCCGCGACTACCCACGGTGATCGCAATGTCGCCGCGCGGTACGGGAAGTTTGAGTTGTCCCAACTGTTGAAAAACGGCGGCAGGGATGTCCTTCAGAGGACTTGAAACCAACTGCTGCGAAACTTTATAGACATTCATCATGAGTGCCACGTTCCCGTCATGCGGCCGACAACAGGCTGAGATTCCTGCACATGAGGCGAACCGGCCTGCACTTCGCGATAGACCTGAATAACCTCATCCAACATGCGTGTTTCATTAAAGCGATCACGAATCAACTGCTGCCCGGCAGCCGCAATGGTGCGAGCACGCTCGCGATCCTGAAGTAGTTCAATAATTCGATCGGCCAGACTTCGACTATCTGAAGGCGGCACAATCAAGCCAGTCACATTATCCTGAATAACGCTGACAACTCCGCCCACACCAGAGGCAATTACAGGACGCCCCAGAGCCATCGCTTCCAGCATCATGACTCCCAATCCCTGCTGCAGCGAAGGAAGACAGAAAATATCGATTGCGGAAATGTAACCGGCCATAGAAACACCGCCGTCCACAAACGTCAGACGCCGCGACAACTCAAGTGATGAAGCCAGTTGCCGAAGACTCCGTTCCTCCGGTCCACTCCCTGCAATCACCATACGAATGTTATGCCCGGCTTCGATAACACGATGACAAGCTCGTAAAAAGAAGGCGGCTCCCTTCACGATCTCCAATGGACCTGCCATTCCAATAACAGGAGGACGATTATCGTCAAGCGGAAGACACACAGTCGAATTCTCCGGCACCGCAACCCCCGGCAGAATCACTCGTCGCTCAACGCCGTCAAGGAACGGAGATTCAGGAATCTGCGCCTGCACGCTCTCGCTGACGCAAATGATCGCTTTCAATTCCGGCGTTGGGGCTTTTAGAGTCAGCGAAGCAGCATCAGTCTGATCACCCAGACTGACAATCAGCGGTCGATTCAGCTTGCGAGCCAGCCGAATCCCCTGAGGAAGCAACCTGGAATCCTGCAGATGAATCACATCCGGCCGCTGTTCCTTCAAGTCTCGATACAGCGTTCTCAGAACAAGATGGCCCCACACAGGGAAATTATAGCCCTGAATCGTGTGAAGTCTGACGCCCTGCAGCAACGATTCATTCAGCCCTTCGCAGCTTGTACAGACCAGAGCTGTGTCAAACTCCCGCTTCTCCAGCCCATGTGCGAGACGAAGCGTCAGCAGGGACGAACCACGAAAAGACATTTCGGCGTCGAGCAACAGAATGCGTTGAAGACTGTCAGCCATAGGATTCGCCGAAGTGCGGTACAATCAAACTCGTTGTCGAAACTCGGGAAGAGGATATTCAGGCAGCGGAACTGTCTGAGCCATTTCAAACAGCTCCTGAAGCCGCAACCATCCACGAGTGACCAATTCTGCTCTCTGTCGTGAGTAATCCGCGTCGAATAATCGCCGATCAAAATCACCCTCAACCACAACCGGTTCGAAATCCGGATGGTCAATAAACTGGGCTGTCACCGGATTACATCGCAGATGTCTCTCCGGTGCGGCCAGTAATGACTTTGCGGCGATTTCCCCAATCACAAATCGCAGATACAGATCACTCTCGCGAATGTTAGCCGCCAAAGTTTCCCCGACTGCCAAGAGGATGGCGTCGCCGGCAGGGTGACCAAAGCGGTCATTAATCTGTTTGAAGCCGTCGAGATCAAAATAG